>CAISKJ010001365.1 GCA_903885885.1 uncultured delta proteobacterium | reverse complement strand
TGGAAGACAATGCGCGATCCATGGAGGGCCCATAGGACTATCGCGTGTCGCGCGTGGGGTCGATCGTGTTTTTGAGCGCGGGCGCGTGGGCGGCGCTACCCTCCGCGGTCGATCGCATGAAGAAGCACACGCGCGCGGCCGCGCCTCGTCGGAGTCTGGCGGGGGCGGCGCTCTCCTCGGCGCTCTCGCTCGCGTGGGTGGCGCTCGTCGTCGCCGCGCCGCTCGCGGCCGCCTGGGTCGCGTCGTCGCTCGCCGCGCACGGGGGAGGGAGCGTGCGCGCCGCGGCGGCCTCGGGGCTGCTGGTGTTCCCGGTGTTGCCGGCGCTGTGGGAGGCGGCGTCGGCGTGGCGCCGGTCGCGTCGCGGCAACCCGCGACCCCGCGTGCTCACGCTCGTCGACCGCATGGTGATGCGCACGCTCGCGGTGAGCCTCACGCTCATCGGGGCCCTGCTCGCGCGCGACCCGCAGCGGGCCTTCGTGGCGCTCAACAGCCGCGGCGATTGGATGCTCGACGGTCGCCACGACGCAGGCGCCGAAGCCGCGCGGCGGCGGGTGTTCTGGCTCGCGGCGCGCTCCGAGTGGCTCTTTCACCTCACCGACGAGAACCCCTTTCACGCGGGCGCAACCGCGCGCCCTCCGCGGCCCAACCCTGCGCCCGGGGCGGCCTTCGTCGCGCCGCCGACCGGCGCTCCGCGGCCTGTCGTCGAGGCCCCGCCGGAGCCTCCGCGCGACGCCCGCGCGTGGCCCTGGCCCCTCGAGATGCACCCCGCGGTGCGCGCGCTCCCCGCCTCGGCGGAGACCTCACCGGAGGCCGTCGGGCGCTACCTCGCCGCGCACGAGAACGACCCCTGGCGCCTCGCGCGCGCCGTGCACGACTACGTCGCCGATCGGGTCGAGTACGACGTGGCCTCGTACCGCGCGGGGGTGTACCCGCCGCAGGACGCGGCCACCACCTTTCGCACGCGTCGGTCGGTGTGCGCGGGCTACGCGGCGCTCTTCGAAGCGATCGGGCGGGCCGCGGGGCTCACCGTCGAGACCGTCGTGGGGCGCGCGCGCGGCGTCGTGACCGAGGGCATGGGCGAGGGCCACGCGTGGAGCGCGGTGAAGCTCGACGGCCGCTGGCACCTCGTCGACACCACGTGGGACGCGGGCTACGTGAGCGCCGACGGCTTTCACAAGCGCTACCGCACCGAGTATTTTCTCACGCCGCCGGCGGTGTTTCTCGCGAAGCACTTTCCCGACGAGGCGCGGTGGCAGCTCATGGACGCGCCGCGGTCCGCGGGGGAGTACATGCGCGCGCCCACGCTCGACCCCCGGTTCTTCGCCGAGGGCATGCGCCTCGTCGCGCCTTCGCGCGCAGAGAGCGACGCGCGCAGCGTCGTCGAGGTGGTGATCGAGAACCCGCGGCGCCGCTCCGTGCTGATCGACGTGGCCGTCGACGGGGGCGCGCGCCTCCGGTGCCCGTCGTCCGGCGAGGCCACCGTGACCGCGCGCTGCGCCCTCGCCGGGGGCGACCTGCACACCGTGACGATCTTCGTCGCGGCGCGCGGCGGCGACACGCACTGGAGCGTCGGCTCGCTGCGCGTTCACAACCGCTGAGCGGGGCGCGGCGGCGACCCGGC
>CAISKJ010001364.1 GCA_903885885.1 uncultured delta proteobacterium | reverse complement strand
GCGGCGCCGAGGTTGAGCGCGTCGTAGGGCGCGTCGCTCACGCCCCCGTGACGCGTCGAAAACCCATGCCGAAAGCCCGCCGCGCGCAGCGTCGCGCTCTCGACCACCATCGCACCCACGTCGTCGCGCATCGCCGTCGGTTGTAGAAGAAATCGTCGCCTCCGCGCCACTTCTACGACGCCGCCAACGGGTACCCTCGCGCGCGATGCACGTCCGTCACCTCGTCGCGCTCGCCGCCCTCGCGCTCGCATGCTCCCGCCCGCCGCCCGTCACGGCGCCTCCGCCGCGGCCCGCGCGCTGCGCCGACGTCGACCCCGCGCGCCAGTGCGCCGCCGTCGCCGACAGCCCGGTCGCGTGGCACTGCGCGGGCGAGGGGTGCTGCCCCGCGGGCGCCGCCGACGGAGCCGTGAGCCTCGACTACGTCGCCGTGAGCGAACCGGTGGGCGACTGGTCTCACATGCTATCCGGACTCTGGTACGACCGCGCCCGCGGCACCTGGCTCGCGTTGCAAGACAACGCGCCCGCCGTCGTGTGGATGCGCCCCGACGACGGCACCTTCACCCGCTGGACGGGAGGGCCCACGGGCATCGCGCTCGCGCCGCACGGCTCCGTCGAGGCGCTCACCGGGCTCGTGGGCGGAGCGCTCCTCGTGGGCGACGAAGACGATCTCGACGCCCGTCCGCCGGGGCCTCACCTCTTTCGTACGAGCGCCGCCGACGCGGGGGTCTCTTCACTCGCAGGGCAGCGCATCGAGGTGCCCGCGCACCTGCGCCGCGCCTGCGACAACAGCGGCTTCGAAGCCGCGTCGGCCGCGCCCGGCGGACGTTACCTCGTGGCCGCCGTGGAGCGCGCGCTCACGGGCGACGAGCCCGGCGTGGTGCGTGTGCTCGTCACCGACCTCGCGACCGGATCGCAGCGGGAGCGCGCCTACCGCGTGGGCCCCGACTGCTGGTGCGACGGCGTCGCCACGAGCGTCGGGGTCGCCGAGCTCGTCGCGCTGTCGTCGACGCACGCGCTCGTGCTCGAGCGGGCGTGGCGGCGCGATCGCGGGAGCTGCGCGCGCATCTTTCTCACCGACCTCGCGGGCGGCGACGACGTGACCGCGCTCGAACACCTCGACGCGAGCGTGCGCGTCGCGCCCAAGCGCCTCGTGCTCGACCTCGCCACGCTCCCGCGCGACGTGGGGCTCACCGCGGCGGTGGGGCAGACCCACCCGATCCTCGGCAACTACGAGGGCATGGCGCTCGGGCCGTGCATGGCCGACGGGCGTCGCGCCGTGGTGCTCGTCACCGACGACAACGACGACTCGGTGCAGCGGCTCCACCTCCCGCCGCAGCCGCGCAGGGTGCTCACGCTCGGAGCGCGCGGACTCTGACGCCCGGAGCGCCCACGATGGCGTAGGGAGAATGTATCACCCATCGAATGGACGATCGAACTCATCGCGCGCCGCTCGGTCCCGGCGCGGAGGCCTAGCGCCGGAGGTCGTGCGCGCATCGCACGCCGAAGCGCACGTAGCGGTTGCCCGGCAGCGCCGAGCCGCGGTCGGCCGCGCGCATGTCACCCATGCCGCCGTAGAAGCTCAGCCCGCGCAGCGTGCGAGGGTTGCCCCAGGGATACTCGGGCGTGAGGGCGGCGAGCGGAAACGGCTCGCGGTAGTAGCCCCAGTAGTCGAGCGTCCACTCGCCGGCGCTGCCCGCGAAGTCGTCGTGACCCCAGCGGCCGCGCCCCGTCGGGTGCGAGCCCACGGGCGAGAACGCGTCGCCCATCGTGTTGCACGGGTGCCACGGCGCCAGGCGCGTGCAGTCGGGCTCGGCGTTGCCCCAGGGGTACACGCGGTTCTCGTCGCCGCCCGCGGCGGCGCGCTCCCACTCGGCCTCGGTGGCGAGGCGCCCGCCGTCCCAGATGCAGAAGGCGAAGGCCTCGTACCAGGTGATGCACCCCATGGGGCGCTCCTCGTTGGGGCCCGGCGCGTCGGTCCAGCTCTCGTTGCCGCCGTCGCAGTGCAGGCGGCTCATGGCCTCGACGCGGGTCTGGGCGAGCTCGCCGTTCCACGCGCTCTGCCAGCCGCTCGCGGGCACCGCCGGGGTGTGCACCTGCGGCGCGGGCTTCGCGCGCTGCGGCGCCGCCTGCGTGTCGCTCGCGAGCGACAACAGCAACTGCGGCGCGTGCGGCAACCGCTGCGGCACTGGCGCCACCTGCGTGAGCGGCGTGTGCGGCTGCACGGGCGCCACGGTGGCGTGCGGGCGCAGCTGCGTGTCGCTCGCGACCGACGCGGCCAACTGCGGGCGCTGCGGCAACGCCTGCGCCACGGGTCAGTCGTGCGTCTCCGGCGTGTGCGCGTGCGACGGCGGCCGGGTGATGTGCGGCGGCGCGTGCGTGAGCCTCGCCACCGACACGCGCAACTGCGGCACCTGCGGCACCACCTGCGGCGGCGGCTCGCTCTGCGTCGGCGGCGTGTGCGCGTGCACGGGCCCCGGGCGCGTTACCTGCGGCGGGTCGTGCGTCGACAGCGCCACCGACCCGCGCAACTGCGGCGCCTGCGGCAACACCTGCGCGGGCGGCACCACCTGCCAGAGCGGCGCGTGCCGCTGCCCGCCGGGCACCACGCTCACCGCGACGGGGTGCTCCGGCGCGATCGGCAACCCCGGCAGCTGCGGCGGCGCCCAGTGCCGCGCCGACCAGTACTGCAACGCCACCATGAACCTCTGCGTGTGCCTCCCGGGCCTCACCGCCGCGGGCGGCCGCTGCGTCAACACCCAGGGCGATCCGGCCAACTGCGGCGCCGTCGGCAACGCCTGCGCCACCGGGCAGGCCTGCGTGGCAGGCGTGTGCAGCGCCCCCACGGCGTGCGCCGCGCCCAACACCCTCTGCGGCGGCACGGCCTGCGTCAACCTGCAGGGTGATCCGCTCAACTGCGGCCGCTGCGGTACGGCGTGCGGCCGCGCGCAGGTGTGCCTCCTCGGCCAGTGCCAGGACTACGGCGCGGCCATGGGCTGCAACACCTGCCCCTGCACCGCCTGCCGCGGGTCCACGTGCTGCGTGAGCCCCGGCGGCCTCCCCGGCGTCGCCTGCGTCGACGGCGCCTGCCCCTGACCCTCTGCGCGGCGCTCGTCGCGCAGGGGCCTCTCAGGGCGCCTGCGCGGCCAGCGCGTGGAGCGCGGGCCCCGTGAGCCGGTAGATCGTCCACGCGTCAAGCGGCGTCGCGCCGAGGGCGCGGTAGAAGGCGATGGCGGGCTCGTTCCAGTCGAGCACGCACCACTCGAAGCGGTGGCATCCGCGCGCCACGGCGGTGCGGGCGAGGGCCGCGAGCAGGGCGCGCCCGAGGCCCTTGCGCCGCGCCTCGGGGCGCACGAAGAGGTCTTCGAGGTAGAGCCCCGGCGCGCCGCGCCACGTCGAGAAATTGTGGAAGTACAGCGCGAAGCCCATCGCCTCGCCGTCGACCTCGCCGATGAGGCACTCGGCCACCGGACCGCGCCCGATGCCGTCGCCGAAGAGGTGCTGCATGAGCGTCGCCTCGGTGGCCACCACCGCGTCGGGGGCGCGCTCATACTCGGCCAGCGCGCGAATGAGCGCGAGGATCAGCGGTGCGTCGTCGGGCCTCGCGGAGCGTACGTGGAGCGTCATCGCGGGCGCGAGGGTACGGCCTCTCGCGACCGAGCGGTCGCACCGAACGCAACCTCCCGCGCGACCTCGCCGTCGTGCGGGCGCCCCATCGCCCCGCCGTCGGGCGTCCGTTTTCGCGGTGCGATCGCGGTTTTGCCTATTTTATAGGCGTTCTGCGAAAGCCTATGGCGCCATAAGCGATGCGCTCGGGGGCCTCGCTCAGCGCGCCTCGGCGCCGAGGAGCACCACCGTGCCGCGGTCGACGCCCAGCACCTCGACGCGGCGCGCGTCGGCGATCCCCAGGCGCACCACGCGCTCCTCGTCGGTGACGCCGCCGTGCGTCGGCGTGCGCACGAG
>CAISKJ010001363.1 GCA_903885885.1 uncultured delta proteobacterium | reverse complement strand
GCCGGCTTCACCGCGCTGACGGGCGAGACAGGCGCTGGTAAGTCAATTTTGATCGATGCACTGTCACTGGCGTTGGGGGCGCGGGCTCGGGCGTCGGCGCTGCGACGGGGCGCGCCGGGGCCTCGGGGCGGCGCTCGGGCGTCGGGCGCTGCGCGTCGGCGGTGAGGGGCATCGGCTCGGTGCCCGAGATGGAGCCTCCGTCGACGTGCGTGGGGGCGTTGAGGCGGAGGCCCACGAGCACCCCGACGAGCACCGCGGCGACGGCGGCGACGACGGGGATGAGCCGCCGCGGCGACCACGGCTCCGGGAGCACCAGCTCGAGGGTGCGCGCGCCCGGCGCGGCGGGGCCCGCGGGCGTGATGGCGCGCACGCGCGAGAGGCGAATGGGCGCGGTCTCGTCGGGCGAGATGTGCGACGGCGCCGACGGGGGCACCGGGTGCTCCTCGGTGGCGGGGCGCGCGAGCGACGACAGGTCGGGCACGTCGACGAGCTCGGGCGAGGCGAGGGGGATCGCCCGCCACTGCACCGTGCCCTGATAGCTCTGCGTGTTGATGAGCGCCGAGATGAACGCCGCCATCGTGGGCCACCGCGCGTCGCGCTCGACCTGCAGCGCGCGCTCGACGGTGTCGGCCACGTCGCGGGGCACCGTGGGGAGCACCGCGTCGACCCGCGGCGGAGGCCCCTCGAGCATGCGCTGCAAGAGCGCGTGGTGGCCGTCGACCTCGTAGGGCAGCCGGCCCGTGAGGGTCTCGAAGAGCACCGCGCCCATCGACCAGATGTCAGCGCGCACGTCGCACAGGTGCTCGCCCCGCGCCTGCTCGGGCGACATGTAATCGAAGGTGCCCCACACCGAGCCCGAGCGGGTGTTGGCGCGCTTCGCCTGCGCGGGCGCCTCGAGGTGCTTCGCGATGCCGAAATCAATGAGCTTGGGCACCGTGTTGCCCGAGCTCGTCTTCACGAGAAAAATGTTCTCGGGCTTGATGTCGCGGTGAATAATGCGCTGCTTGTGGGTGGCCACGAGGGCGCCCATAATGGGCACGAGCACCTCGAGGGCCTCGGTGGGCACGAGGCGCCGCCCGGGGCACTCGTTGAGGTACTCGCGGAGGTTGGTGCCCTTGAGGTACCGCTGCACGATGTAGGCTGTGCCCGTGGCGGCGTCGATGTCGGCGTCGAACACCTCGACGATGTTGTCGTGCTCGACCTTCGAAGCCGCCAACGCCTCGCCGAGAAAGCGCCCCACGAGCTCGCGGTTGGCGAGGTACTCGGGCTTCAGCGTCTTCACCGCGAAGGGCTTGTTGCCGAGCTTCACGTTCTCGGCCAGAAACACGTTGCCCATGCCCCCGTCGCCGAGCAGGCGGCGCAGCAGGTACTTGCCGTCGAGAATGTCGCCTTCCCTGGCCATCGGCTCCGTGTCGTGCGCAACGGGCGGCGCGCCGCGCGACACTACCGCACATCGTCGCCCCAAGAGAACAACGCGCGCTGTCTCAATCTCGCACGGTGTGTGCCGTTTTGTACGCGCTGCACGTCATTTGCGTTGACGCCTGCGCTGTGAAGCCCCCACCGTCCCCACCTCGAAAGGGTCACCTCACCATGTCGCACGGCTCGTCTCTTCGTCTCGGCCTCGGCCTCTGCCTCGTCGCCCTCGGCTGCGCCACCACGCCCGCTCCGCAGCCCACCACGCCCGAGCCCGCGCCCGCGCCTGCGCCCGTCGCCGAGCCCACGCCGGCGCCCGTGGCTGAGCCCACGCCCGAGCCCACGCCCGAGCCTACAGT
>CAISKJ010001362.1 GCA_903885885.1 uncultured delta proteobacterium | reverse complement strand
TCATGGCCAGCAGGCGCTGCAGGTTGCGCGCGGCGGGCGTGAGCGTGCTCGGGTCGGCCGCGCGAATGGCCGCGATGGAGTTGTCGAGGAGCCGCGGCGCGCGCGCGTTGTTGCGCAGGTCGAGGTCGAGGAGCCACAGGCGCGACCGCGTGGCGGCGGGCAGCGCGAGAATGTCAGCGCGCGTGAGCGTCTTCTCGTAGTTGACCACGTCGAAGCGCAGGTAGCGCAGCTCGACCTGGCGGCTCTCGCCCACCGCGAGGGGCGTGTGATCGGCCTCGGGCACCGGCGGGAGGTCTTGCAGGCACCCGGCGCCCGCGAGCGCCATCGCGCAGAGAGTCCAGCGTGTCGCGCTCATCGGTCGCTCACCCGCGCCACGCGCACGCGCAGCCCCTCGCTCACCCGGTCGAGTATCGTGAGTTGAAACACCGCGCCCGAGTCGTCGCGGGCGAAGAGCACGCGCCCCGGCGTGGCGAGCACCTTCTCGTGCGCGGTGTCGGTCGTGCCCGCGAGGGCAGTCGCCACGCTGGCGCGCCGCGTGAGGGCGGCGTCTTCGAAGAAACCTACGGTGCGGTAGGTCGCGCCCGCCCCGTCGGCGATGGAGCGAAAGAAGAGGAACCCCGGCGCGGCCGCGTCGCTCGACGGCACGAAGTACACGTCGACCGCCGAGGCCGCGAGGGCGCCCGCGCCCACGAGCCTGCGCGAGAGCTCGTCGCGCTGGGCCATGAGCGTGGGGCGCAGCGAGCGCACGAGGTCGTCGGCGGTGAGCCCGATGGGCACGCGCTGCAAGGTGAACGCGGTGTTGGCCGCGCCCTCGACGACGCCGCCGTCGTGGAGGCGCACCTGCGCCACCTCGCTGAGCACGTCCCACACGTACGCGGGCGGCGGCGGCGAGCCGATGCCGCCGCTCGTGCGAATGGTGACCCAGCCGCGCGCCCAGTCGAGCACCGCGGCGTCGCGGATGGCGCCCGCGTCGTAGCGCAGCGTGCGCGCGTACGCGGTCGCCATGAAGCGCGCGTGGAGCTGGCGGTAGGCCGTCTCGGCCACGATGCGCTCGACGAGCCACGGCGCGAGCGACCACACGGCGCCGTTGCCCCGCGCGAAGCCGGGCCGCGCGGCGTCGGCCCCGGCGGTCTGCGAGGTTCCCGCGCGCGCGAAGGTGGGGCTCTCGTTGATGGTGAACCCGAGGTCGACCACGGGCTGATCGACGATGCCCACGACGGCGAAGCGGTCGGAGGTGAAATCGAAGTCGAGCACCGCCGCGCCGGCGCCGAGGTAGAGGTAGCGCTTGGTGTTGGTGGTGAGGTCGACGCCCTCGAAGGGCCGCAGGTTGCTGCGCACCGGGATCGACATGCTGAAGCCCGCCTCGAGGGCGCGCGCCGTGATGCCCGCCGCGAGAAAGCCCGGGTGCATCCCTACGGGACCGTAACGTGTGCCGAGGGGCCGCAGGTCTTGGAGCACGTCGTACATCGAGAGGCGCAGCACGATCTCGCCGCGGGCGTTGCGCTGCGCGTTGGGGTGCGTGCCCACGAGCTGATCGAGGAGCACGTCGGCCACCGTCTCGAGGTCGACGAAGGGCGTCACGGCGGTGCTGTCGAGGAGCTGCGCGAGCACGCGCGGCGTCGGGAGCCCGACGGCGCTCGCGATCTGCAACAGGGCGTCGAGCGACGTGCCGCGCAGGTCGGCGGTGTCGGGCGTCATGTTGAGCAGGCGGTTGAGGTTCCACTCGGCGGTGCGCCAGCGCGACGTGTCGACGCCGCGCGTGTACGGGTCGCGAATGGCCCGCAGCGACGCCACGAGCGCGGGCCGCAGGGGCACCTCCACGAGGTCGATGGCGCGCTGGTCGCTCTCGGTGAACAGCCGCTCGATGGCGAAGCGGTCGAGGTCGAGCTGCGTCGTCGAGCCCGTGACGGGCGGCGGGCGCAGCGTAAACACCCGGTCGCGCGTGAGGGTGAAGGGCACGCGCCGCGCGTTGCCCGCGCGGTCGACGGCCACGAGCGCGAGGGCGTTGTCGCCCCCGTCGAGCCGCAGCGCGCCCATGAACGGCGACGCCGCGTCGAGCGCCACCACGCCGCCGCCCGCGTACTCGACCCGCAGCGCGTCGATGCCCGCGGGGTCTTCGGCCGTACCGCGGAGGGTGTACGTCTCGCCGTCGACGCGCAGGCTCCCGCCCTCGGCGATGCCCTCGATGCGCACGGCGGGGCCGGTGCCGTCGTGGGTCACCGTGAGCGTCGTGTCGACACGCGCGCTGTTGCCATCCACCGCGCTCACGGTCACGCGCTGCGTCTGGTCGGCCGCGAGGTCGATGGGCACCGCGAAGCGCCCCGCGGCGTCGGGCATCGCCGACACCGCCGCGCCCATGCCCACGGTGACGGTGAGCGCGCGCAGGGTGC
>CAISKJ010001361.1 GCA_903885885.1 uncultured delta proteobacterium | reverse complement strand
GTTCCGTGGTAGCGACTGCGGCCATGACGAACGACGCAACCCCGCTGCGTGAGGCGCTCCTCGACGGTTTTCGGGCGACGCTCGACGACGTGCTCCCGTGGTTCAAGGCCCAGATGCCGCCGGCGTACTTCGCCGACACCGACGCGCGCGAGCAGCTCGTGCACGTGCGCGCCGTCGTGGCCGCGCGCGCCTCGGGCCAGAGCCCCCGGCTGACCCTCCGCGGCGACGACGGCAACCGATGGACGTTCATCAGCGACGCCGACAAGCCCGGCATGCTGCGCGACATCCTCGTGCAGCTTCCGCCCGACGCGCCGCTGCGCCTCGTGAAGGTGCACACTTCGGCCGACGGCCAGCTCTCGATCGACACCGTGGTGATCGGCGAGGCCCCGCGCTTCGACCCGAGCGACCGCGAGCTCGCCGCGCGCCGCGAGGCCATCCTCGCCCACGCCCGCACGCAGGGCCTCGACGAGGCCCTCGTCGACCGCTACCTCCGCGGCTCGTCGGCCGAGCACGTGCGCGTGGTCACGCCCCTCCGCGCCGAGCGCACCGCGTCGCTCTTCGGCGAGGTGAGCGGCACCGACGACACCGCCGTGCGCCTCGAGCCCGAGCACGACCCCAACCTCTCGCGCGTCATCGTCGCCGCGGGCAACCCCACCGCGCGCCGCATGGCCGAGCGCTGCGCCGCCCTCCTCGGGGCGCACAACATCAACATCCTGCGCGCCTTCGTCGACGTGATCGACGACGGGGCCAACGGCTCCGTGGCCGTGTTCAGCTACGTGGTGCGCTCGCCCGAGGGCGGCGCCATCGACCCCGACGGCGAGCTCTGGCGCCACGTCTCGACGGACCTCGCGCGCATGAAGTGGGTCACCGACGCGGCCATCGCGCTCGACCGCGCGTCGCCCGCCACGGGCCTCACCCGCTGCGAGACGGTGATCGCCCTCGCGAGCCTCGCGCACCAGTCGCTCGTGCGCGAGAACCCCTTCGCGTACGCCCGCGCCCGCGTCACGGCCATCGCGACGAAGCACCTCGCGATCTCGGCCGACATCGCCTCGCTCCTCTCCGACCGCTTCAACCCCGCGACGCCCCTCACCAACGCCGCGTTCGCCTCGCGCGCCGAGACCCTGCGCGAGCGCATCGACCGCACCGTCGACGGCGACGACGCGCGCCGCGCCCTCTCCACCATGCTCCTCGCGGTGGAGAAGACGTACCGCACCAACCTCCACCTCCCGAAGCGCTACGGCCTCGCGCTGCGCCTCGACCCGACCATCATCTCGCGGCCCGACGCCCCCGAGGTGCCCTACGGCCTCTTCTTCGTGCACGGCCTCGGCTTCGACGGCTTCCACGTGCGCTTCCGCGACATCGCGCGCGGCGGCGTGCGCGTCGTGCGGCCGAGCAGCCCCGAGCAGCTCGCGGCCGAGACCGACCGCGTCTACGACGAGGCCTACGCCCTCGCCTTCGCGCAGCAGCTCAAGAACAAAGACATCCCCGAGGGCGGAGCCAAGGCCGTCATCGTGTCGTCGTCCGATGTGTCCGTCGCGCGGGCCTTCAAGGGCTTCTCCGACGGCCTCCTCGACCTGCTCGTGAGCGACCCCGGCGGCCGCGTGATCGACCGCTTCGGCCGCCCCGAGACGCTCTACCTCGGCCCCGACGAGAACATCACCCCCGACCTCATCGTGTGGGTGGTGGGGCGCGCCGCCCGCCGCGGCCACAAGCTCGCCGCGTCGTTCATGAGCAGCAAGCCCGGCGCGGGCATCAACCACAAGGAGTACGGTGTCACCTCCGAGGGCGTGACGGTGTTCCTCGAGGTGGCCCTCAAGGCCGTGGGCATCGACCCCCGCGCGCAAGACTTCACGGTGAAGATCACCGGCGGCCCCGACGGCGACGTGGCGGGCAACGAGATCAAGATCCTGCACCGCGAGTACGGCTCGCACGCCAGGGTGGTCGGCATCGCCGACGGCTCGGGCTCGGCGGAAGACCCCGACGGCCTCGACCACGCCGAGCTCCTCCGCCTCGTGGCGCGCTCCGAGGCCATCGCGTGCTTCGACCCCGCGAAGCTCGGGCCGCGCGGCAAGGTGGTGCCCGTCGACGCGCCCGACGGCGTGCGCGCCCGCAACACCATGCACAACCGCGTGGTGGCCGACGCGTTCGTCCCCGCCGGCGGCCGGCCGCAGACCATTCACATCGGCAACTGGGCCGAGTACCTGCTCCCCGACGGCACGGCCTCGTCGAAGGTCATCGTCGAGGGCGCCAACCTCTTCATCACCCCCGACGCGCGCGTGAAGCTCGGCGAGCGCGGCGTGCTGGTGCTCAAAGACAGCTCGGCGAACAAGTGCGGCGTCATCTGCTCGAGCTTCGAGATCACCGCCTCGCACCTGCTCACCGAAGAGGAGTTTCTCTCGCACAAGCCCCGCATGGTGGCCGAGATCGTCGAGCGCCTGCGGCTCCTCGCGCGGGCCGAGGCCGAGCTCCTCTTCCGTGAGCGCGCGCGCAACCCGGCGGTGCTCATGCCCGAGGTCTCGGTGCGCCTCTCGCGCGCGATGATGCGCGTGCAAGACGCCATCGACACCGTGCTCGACGACCTCTCCCCGAGCGACCGCGCCCTCGCCGACGGCCTCGTGCTCGAGCACCTGCCGCCGGTGCTCCGCGAGGTCGCGGGCGACCGCGTGGCCACGCGCCTCCCGGTGGCCTACGCGCGCTCCATCGTGTCGTCGTCGCTGGCGGCGCGCATCGTGTACCGCGAGGGCCTCGACTGGGTGGCCCCGCTCGCCGACGCCGCCCTCGGCCGCCTCGCGTTCCGCTACCTCCGCGGCGAGCGCGACGCGACGGCGCTCGCGCGGGCCATTCGCGCGGGCGAGCCCATCGACCGCGAGCGCGCCGCGCAGCTCGTCGAGCGCGCCGGCGCCCGCGTCGCCGCCGAGACCTGAAGCGCCCCGTCTCCCCCCCCGCGCGCTACCCCTCGCCGGGCGAGGGGAAGCTGCCGCGCAGAAACCGATCCCACGCTGCATCTGACAAGATGGCCCGCTGCGACAGCAGCAGCTTCGCCGAGGCCGACACGGTGTACCGCGCGCGCGGCTTCGACGCCGTGATGGCCTTCTCGACGGCGCGGGCGACGTCGCCCACCTCGCCCGCGAGGCGCGCGAGGGGGCCGCGCTCGTACGACTCGACGGTGGCCTTCGCGACGTGCGCGTGAAAGGCCCCGTAGGGGTCGTCGGGGCCCACCGCGGGGATGTTCATCTGCGCGGTGGCGGCCTTGCCGAAGCCCGAGCGAATGAGCCCGGGCTCGATGACCGCCACGTCGACGCCGAAGCCCCGCACCTCGAAGCGGAGCGCGTCGCTGAGGGCCTCTACCGCGTGCTTGGTGGCGTGGTAGTAGCCGCCGCCGGGGAAGGTGAGCTTGCCGCCCATGGAGCTCACGTTCACCACCTTGCCCCAGCGCTGCGCGCGCATGCCCGGCAGCACCAGCTGCGTGAGGCGCACGAGGCCGAACACGTTGGTCTCAAACTGCGCCCGCACGCGCGCCATGGGCACCGCCTCGATGGCCCCCGACTGGCTGTAGCCCGCGTTGTTGACGAGCACCCCGACGGCGCCCTCGCGCGCCGTGACCGCCGCCACCGCGGCCACCATGGACGCCTCGTCGTTGACGTCGAGCGCGAGGGCCGTGCAGCCCGCCGCCGTGAGCTCGTCGAGGCCGCGCCCGTCGCGCGACGTGGCGTACACCGGCCACCCCCGCGCGGCGAGGTGCAGCGCCGTCGCCTTGCCGATACCCGACGCGCAGCCCGTGACCAGCACCGCCTTCGAAGCCTTCGCCGTTTGCATCTCGCTCGCCATCGTCGCTCTCCCTCCCGCTGGGGCGCCGCCGCTGCCGACGCCCCGCGTTGAGCCGGTGAGTTAACCGACCATCGGTCGGATGTCAACCGACCGACGGTCGGTTACAGCGCCTTGCGCGGGCGCCGCGCGGCGGGCTAGACACGCACCCACGGAAGGAGCGACGGCGCGATGGTGGGCCAGCGGGCGCGCGGAGACGACGACAAGCAGGCGCGGCGCGAGGTGATGCTCGACGCGGCGTCGGCGCTCATGGCCTCGCGGCAGTGGGCGACCTTCTCGATGAGCGAGCTCGCGGCGCGCGCGGCCCTCTCGAAGGCCACGGTGTTCGGGTACTACCCCACGCGCGAGGCGCTGCTCCTGGCGCTGTGCGAGCGCGAGCTCGCGGGGTGGTTCGCGGCCGTCGACGAGGCGCTCGCCCGCGGCGGGCGATGGTCCACGGGGCGCGTGGCGCGGTCGCTGGCCGAGAGCTTTCGCGGGCGCGTGGTGCTCTTGCGCCTGCTGGCGCAGCTCGAGGGCGTGCTCGAGCGCAACGTGAGCGAGGCGAGCGCGCGCGCCTACAAGCTCCGCCTGGGGGCGCACATGGGCGCGCTGGGCGCGCGCCTCGAGCAGCGGCTCCCGTGGATGCGCGCGGGCGCCGGCGTCGCGGCGCTGCTGCGCGCGCGCGCGGTCGTGACGGGCCTTTGGCAGATGGCCGACGCGTCGCCCGTCATCGAGAAGCTCCTGCGCGAGCCCGAGCTGGCGCCGCTGCGGGTGCGCTTCGAACCCGAGCTCGAGGCCACGCTCGCCGCCCTCTTCGCGGGCATGGCGCGCGCCCCCGACCCGGAGTGACGGCGCCGCGCGTCGCTACGCCAGGGCCTCATCGGCGCTGTGAGCCGAGGCGGCCTGCGCGATCCAGCGATCGAGCGTGGCCTCGTCGTGGCACGCCTCGATGCGCGCCTCGTGGGCCACCGTCGGCGCGATCGCGCGGGCCGCGAGCAGCACACGCAGCGCCTCGCGCCGACCGCGGAGCGCGCCGCGGGCCTCACCGCGGGCCTCGCCGCGGGCCTCACCGCGGGCCTCGCCGCGCCGCTCGTTCTCGGTGAGCACCGCGAGGAGGGCCGGCTCGTTGCGCGCCAGGAGCCCCCGCACCACGGCGCCGCCCATCTCGCTCGCGCGCAGCATCGCGGCGACGGGGATGGGGGCGGCGAGGCACACGTCTTCGATGAACGCGTCGTCGGCGAGGTGCTCCCACTGGCCGTCGCGCCACTCGCTCACCGTGCCGCGGCGCACGAACACCGCGAAGACGCGCCGCACGCCGCGGGCCGTGAGGTCTTCGGCCTTGGCCGTCACCTCGGAGAGGCGCTGCGTGTTGACCACCTCGAAGGCCAGCTCCTCGAGGTATCGCTGACCCGTCGCCGGATCGATGCCCGCGCGTCGCACGCTCGTATCGCTGGCGAAGTCGCCGTCGTCGGCGACGCGCGTCAACAGGTCCGTCGAGGCGACGTGCTGCGGGCCCACGTTGGTGCCCACCACCACGTCGAGGCGAAGGTGCGGGTCGCCGTGCTCGGGCAGCGACGGGGCCGCGATCACGCGGCGCCCGCGGAGCATCTCTTCGCGCGTCTCGGGCTCGACCACATGGGCGTCGACGCCGGGCCAGCGCGGGGCCTCTGCGGATGGCGCGCCAAACCCGGGCGCGAAGGCCGCGGGCTTCGTCGAGCGTGGATCCATGGGCGCGATGGTGCCACGGGCGCGCGCGCGCTGGCAACGCGGGCGCCGTCAGCGGCGCGGCGGTGCGGGCACCACGGCGTACACGCCGAGCGCGCGGTCGACGACTTCGAAGCGCGCGTCGGGCATCGGCGACGGAAACGGCGCCGCCGGCGGCAGCAGCGCGAACACCGGCCGCCCCTCGCGCCACCAGCCGCCCACGATGGCGCGGAGGCCGATCCAGTCGCGGGCCTCGTAGAGGTCGGCGTACTCGACGTCGCGCGTCGCGCGCAGGCCCAGCACCGGGTCGATCTCGACGGGGTAGCCCAGCACCGCGAAGCGCCGCGGGAGCGTCCGCGTCACGGCCTCGACGCGCCGCTCGCTGTCGCGACGGACGCGCAGCACCGCGCGCAGGTCGACGGCGGTGCCCACCGCGAAGCTCACCGCGAAGGCGACCGTCGCGCCG
>CAISKJ010001360.1 GCA_903885885.1 uncultured delta proteobacterium | reverse complement strand
CGCGCGGCGACGACCCGGAGCGACTCCGCGCGCGCGCCGAGGCCCTCGGCCCCATCGGCGACGACGGCCTCGCGGCGCTGACGCGGCTCACCCACGCCTGCGGCGCCCCCGTCGCAGCGCTCGCGGAACGCGCCCGCGCGAAGCTCCCCGCGCTCGCGGCGCCGCTGGCGCGCTTCGAACTCGCCATCGCGGTCTGCGTCGTCGAGGGGGCGGCCGCCGACGACGTCCGCGCCGCGCGCGCGGCCCTGAGCGACTGCGTGGCGGGCGCGCGCGACGCGGCCGACGCGCAGGTGCGGCGCCGCGGGCTCCTGCGCCGATTCCTCGTGCCCCACGCCCTCGAGGTAGCCCTCACGGCAGACCCGCTTCACCCGAGCGGGTGAAGCGCTTCACCCGAACGGGTGAAGTGCGCCCCGGCGCCTTGCTCGGGCTTCGGGAATCATCGTATTGCCATTGGGGGATAGTCCAACCATGGCCATTGCGCGCTTGATCCCCCTGTGCTCCGAGTCCGATGAGCCCGTGCCGTCCCTCGCGCTGCCCTCGCGCGACGAGGTCGTCGAGGTGCTCTACCGCGCCGCGCTCGAGCCCCCGCTCTGGGTCGACGCCCTGCGGAGGCTGGGGGCCTTCGTGGCCGGCCATTGGTCCGCGGCGCACGCCGCGATCGCCTTCGCCGAGGGCCCCGACGCCGACACGGGGTGGATCCTCGCGAGCGCCGAGGCCCTCTCCGAGCGCGCCTACGACCTGCGCGGCGCGGGCCACCCGCTGATGCCCTCGGCCGACGCGCGGCTCGACGGCGCGATCGTCGACACGCGGCGCTGGGCCTCCGCCGAGGCCCTCGCGCACACCACGCTCGCCCGCGCCCTCACGCTCGACGGCTCGGTGCACGGGCTCACCGCCGTGGTGCACCAGTCGGAGCGCCTCCTTGCGGTCGCGCACCTGCTCCGCCGCCGTGGGAGCCTCTGGGGCGAGGGCGCCGAGGCGCGGCTCACCGACGTCCGCGCGCACCTCAGCCGCGCGCTCGAGGTGTACGTACGCCTACGGCGGGCGCGGGAGCGCGCGCGCATCGATCGCTCGCTCCTCGATCGCATCGACGTGGGCGCCCTCGTGCTCGGTCGCGACGGCGCGATCATTCGCTGCAACGCCGCGGCCCGCGCGATGCTCGACCGCGGCGACGGGCTCTGCTGCGTCGGCGACGCGCTGCGCGGCGACGCCCCGCGCATCGATCAGGGCATCGAACAGGCCATCGTCGCCGCCCTCGCGACCGCCGAGGGCGACGCGGTCGAAACCTCGATGCTGCTCGTGCCGCGGCGCTCCGGGAGCCGCCCGCTCCTGCTGTTCTTCTCGCCGTTCTATGACCCGGCCCGCGGCGCGCAGGCCGCCGGGGTCACCGTGCTCGTGCGCGACACCGACGCGCTGCAGCCTGGCTTCGAGGCGCTCCTCGCGCAGCTCTTCGAGCTCACCCCGAGCGAGGTGCGCGTCGCCATCGGCATCGCCTACGGCCGCACGCCGCAGGCGCTCGCCGAGCACCTCGGGCTCTCCATCGAGACGGTGCGCTCGCAGCTCAAGCGTGTCTACTTCAAGACGGCGACGCGCGGCCAGGCCGACCTCGTGCGCCTCGTGCTCGGCGAGATGCCGCCGGTGATGTCATGAACCGTCCTCGCGCCCTCCTCGCCGCCGTCGCGGCGCTCGGCTGCAGCGCCCCCGCGGCGGTGCCCCTCACCGCGCGCTCGCAGACGCGCTCGGCGCCGAGCTGCGCGGGCCTCGACGAAGCCCCGCTGCGCACGGGCGAAGGCGTCGACGCGGTGCGCTGCGTGGCCGTCGGCGCCGCGCCCTCCGCTGCCGCCGCGCGTTGGCCCGAGCTCCCCGCCGACGGCGCGCCCGTCGCCTACGTCGACCCCGCCGCCGTCGACGGCGACGGCACGCGCGCG
>CAISKJ010001359.1 GCA_903885885.1 uncultured delta proteobacterium | reverse complement strand
GGCTCGCAGGCGGCCTCGGCGGCGTTCTTCGACTCCGCGGGGTGGGGCCTCTCAGCGCGCACGCTCGCCACGCGCAACCGCGACCGGCGCCTCGTCGACGGCCTCGGCCCCCTCAAGGAACTCTACCGCGACCAGCTCGTGTACGCGGGCGCGCTCGTGAAGAACTTTCTCGAGTCGTATGTGGTGCGCGACAAGTTTCGCGCGCGCGTGGTGGCCGACGGCGAGGCGCGCGAGCTCGACGGGCTCACCGACCTCGTGGTGAAGAACACGCGCTACTACGGCGGCGCGTGGGTGTTCGACCGCAGCGCGCGCCACGACGACGGGCTCTTCGAGATCGTTCCGTTTCGGGGTAAGCGCGACTGGACCTCGAAGGCCATCGTCGACTTCGACGGCAACCCCATCACCGAAGAGATGCTCAACATGGTGGGCATCGAGCACTCGCGCCCCTTCCGCGGCCACCACATCGTGATGACGCTCGTCGCGCCCGCGGGCGGGGCGCCCCTCGCCGCGCAGATCGACGGCGAAGAGTGGCCCGCGTACGAGCGCGTCGAGATCGAGGTCGCCACGCGGGCGATCCGCCTCGTGGTGCCGTAGGGGCTATTTTGTAGGGTGATTCGGAGGGAGAGCGGTGACCCCGACGCGGGCGCGGCGGGGTCTGCAGGGCGCGATCAGCGGTTGGCGATGATCGGGGCGATGAGCAGCGAGACGACGCCCATCACCTTGATGAGAATGGCGATGCCGGGGCCCGAGGTGTCCTTGAAGGGGTCGCCCACGGTGTCGCCGACGACGGCGGCCTTGTGCGCGTCCGAGCCCTTCTTGTGCCCCTCGAGGCCGCCCTTCTCGATGTGCTTCTTCGCGTTGTCCCACGCGCCGCCCGCGTTGGCCATCACGAGCGAGAGCGTGGCGCCCACGGCGAGCGCGCCCGCGAGCGTGCCCGCGAGCACCTCGGCGCCCATCACGTAGCCCACCACGACGGGCGAGAGCACCGCGACCGCGCCGGGGAACATCATCTCCTTGATGGCGGCCTTGGTGGCGATGTCGACGATCTTCGCGGGCTCGGGCTCGACGCCGGGCTTGCCCTCGAGCAGACCCGGAATCTCGCGGAACTGACGGCGGATCTCCTCGACGATCGCGCCCGCCGCGCGGCCCACGGCCGTCATGGTCGCGGCGCCCACGATGCAGGGGAGAATCGAGCCGAACAAGATGCCCATGAGCACCTTGGCGTCGGTGAGGCGGAGCACCATCTCGACGCCGCCGGCGTGGATGCGCGCGTGGTTGACCTCCATGTTGAAGGCCGCGAAGAGGGCCACCACGGTGAGCACCGCGGAGCCGATGGCGAAGCCCTTGCCGACGGCCGCCGTGGTGTTGCCCACCGCGTCGAGCTCGTCGGTGATGGCGCGCACTTCCTTGCCGAGGCCGGCCATCTCGGCGATGCCGCCGCCGTTGTCGGCCACGGGGCCGTAGGCGTCGACGGTCATCACGATGGCGGTGCCGGCGAGCATGCCCACGGCCGCAAGCGCGATGCCGTAGAGCCCGAGCTGCGCGTTCGAGACCCAGCCCACCACGCAGAGCGTGAAGAGGGGGATCGCCACGCTCTCGAGGCCGACGGCCATGCCGCGGATCACGTTGGTGCCGGGGCCCGTGAGGGCGCTCTGGGCGATCTTGTGAATGGGGCCCATCGACGTGTAGTAGTCGGTGATGAGGCCCACCACGCCGCCGCCGACGGCGCCGGCGATGAGCGTCCACACGGCGCCGATGCCGAAGCCGAGCATCGGGAGCACCACGAACGACGCGCCCGCCACGAGGATGGGGGGCACGATGAGGGCGATGCGGAGCACGCGCGCGGGCGGCATGTTCTTGAGCATGCGCGTGATGAAGATGCCGACGATCGACACCACGAGGCCGAGCGTCGCGAGCAGCAGCGGCAGGGCCACGGCGAGCGTGCGGAGCTTCGCCTCGTCGACGCCCGGGGCGAGCGGCTGGAGCTCGGTCGCGGGCATCGTGAGGCCGAGGGCCATCGTGGCCACCACGGCGGCGACGTAGCTCTCGTAGATGTCGGCGCCCATGCCGGCGATGTCGCCCACGTTGTCGCCCACGTTGTCGGCGATGACGCCGGGGTTGCGGGGGTCGTCTTCGGGGATGTTCGCCTCGACCTTGCCGACGATGTCGGCGCCCACGTCGGCGGCCTTCGTGTAGATGCCGCCGCCGATGCGCGCGAAGAGCGCGATGGAGCTCGCGCCCACGGCGAACGCGTGGATCACCGTGCCGAAGTCGTCGCTGTTGCGAAACAGGTGGTACACGGTGCCCAGGCCCACGAGGCCGAGGCCCGCGACGCAGAGGCCCATCACGGCGCCGCCGTCGAGGGCCATCACGAGCGCCTCGGCCTTGCCCTTCGAGCGCGCGGCCTCGGCCGTGCGAACGTTGGCGAAGGTCGCGGCCTTCATGCCGATGAAGCCCGCGAGGAGCGACAGGAACGCCCCCGCGATGAACGACGCGCCGGCGAGCGGCTTGAGGGCCACCGACAGCACCACGAACACCACCGCGGCGTAGGCCGCGAGCACCTTGTACTCGGTCGCGAGGAAGGCCATCGCGCCTTCGCGGATGTACCGCGCGATGCGTGCCATCGCCTCGGTGCCTTCAGGTGCGGCCTTCACCCTGGCGTAGAAAAAGAACGCCACAGCGAGGGCGAGCACTCCCACGCCGATTGATTGAATCGACAGATTGTCCACCGGCTACTCCTTGCGCCTCCAATGCACTGCGGGCGTACCGCGACCTGCTGCTACCTGAGCGACGGCCGCGAGGCGCCCTGTGCCGGGAGCGCCTTTACCGCACCCGCGCGCAGGTTTGTAGTCTTTCGCACGGCCCTTCCCCCGATGACCGCCCTGCGGCCCCAGCGACCGTGGAGCGTGAAGGGCGCGCACAGTGGCTCCCCGCGGCACAGGGCGCGCGCCCCGGAGGGGGCGACAGCGCGGTGAAATAAGCCCTTCCACGCGCGGCACGATGCTCGCAGAATGCCCCCGCGGAGGCGATGACCGTGATGATCCGTCGTGCAGCGCTTGGACTTCTTCTTCTGGCCGGAGCGATCGGCGCCCCCCGCGCGGCGAGCGCGTGCGGCGGATGCTTCAACCCTCCCACCGCCGTGCAGGTGGTGACCGACCACCGCATGGTGCTCTCGCTCACGCGCGACCGCACCGTGCTGTGGGATCAGTTCCGGTACTCGGGCCGCCCCGAAGACTTCTCGTGGATCCTGCCCATTCGCAACGGCCCCGGCGTGGTGGTCGAAGAGGCCGACAACCTCTTTCTCGCCTCGATGGACAACCTCACGGCGCCGCTCGTCACGCGCCCGGTGGCGCCCAACTCGTTCTGCCCGTCGGGCGGCTTCGGCTTCGGCGCGGCCGACTCCGCGGGCGCGCGCCCCTCGCTGGGTGTGCCCGAGATGGGCGTCACGGTCATCAACGAGCGCGTGGTGGGGCCCTACCAGGTCGCGACGCTCGCCGCCACCGACCCGATGGCCCTGCGCACGTGGCTCACGGCCAACGGGTACGCGGTGCCCCCGGCGGTGTCGCCCGTCATCGACCACTACGTCGCCCTCAGCATGGACTTCGTCGCCGTGCGCCTGCGCCCGACCGCCGAGGTCTCGCAGATGAAGCCCCTGCGCATCATCATGCCGGGCTACGTGCCCACGCTGCCCCTGCGCATGATCGCCGCGGGCGTGGCCGACAAGGTCGGGCTCAACCTCATGGTGCTCTCCGACGCGCGCATCGAGGCGATGAACTTTCCCAACGCCGAGGTGCGCGAGGCCGACCTCCGCTATGACTTCGACGCGCCCAGCGACCCGGGCGCCGACTTCCTCGCGGCCTTCAACCGCCTCAACCGCGCCAACGGCGGCCGCGCGTGGGTCACCGAGAGCGCCTTCGCCCTCAACCGCTTCCTCGTCGAGCGGCAGATGCAGAGCTGCTCGGACCCGTCGACGGGCTTCTCGCAGCCCTGCGAGGCCGACCCCCGCGTGTCGCCCCTCGACAGCGACGTGGCCTTCCAGGCGCTCGGCGACACGGCCTACGTGACGCGCATCCGCGCCGACCTCGCCGCGACCGCCCTCGACCGCGACCTCGTGCTCGCCTCGAGCGACCGCGGCAGCCGCGTGCGCAACTACACCTACGGCACCATCGTGAACACGCCCGCCGACCCCTGCGCCAACCCGCACTCGGACTTCGAGG
>CAISKJ010001358.1 GCA_903885885.1 uncultured delta proteobacterium | reverse complement strand
GCTCCGCGAGCTGTCGATCACGCTCGAGCGCCCGTCGATCGCCCGCCCGCCCGCGCCGCGTCCCGCGCCCGCGGCCGCGCCGCCGAGCGTGGCCCCCGCGGTGAAGAGCCCCCTCCGCGCGACGACGCCGCCGCCCGACATCACGCTCTCGCTCGCGCCAGTCACCGTGCTCCCGCCGCAGATGGACAACGTCACGGCCGCCCGCGCCCTCCAGGGCGCGCTGCCGCCGCCCGCGCGCATGCCGCAGATCGAGGCGCCCGCCGCGGCGCGCGGCATCCCGCTCGACGAGGCCCTGCGTCGTCTCGAGCGCGCCGACGACCGCGACGCGGTGGTCGACGTGCTCCTCGACCACGCGCACGAGCGCTTCGCCTACGTGGCTCTGCTCATGGTGCAGGGCAAGCGCTGCGCGGGCGTCGCCTCGCGCGGCGCGGGGGCCTCCGGCGAGGCGCTCCGCGAGCTGTCGATCACGCTCGAGCGCCCGTCGATCCTCCGCCTCGCGCACGACTCTTCGAACGTCGAGGTCGCGAGCGTCGAGGCCGGTACGAGCGACGCCGAGGTGCGCGCGAGGCTCCTGCGCGCCGAGGCCGGCGAGGCCGTGGTGGTGCCCGTGCGCATCGGCGCCAAGGTGGCGCTGCTGCTCTGGGCCGACAACGGCGCCTCGTCGCCGAGCGCCCTCGCCGTGCGTCAGCTCGAGGCCTTCGCGCAGCGCTGCGCCGAGGTGTTCGCGCGCATCATCGCAGCGCGCAAGCGCACGGTGTCGGGGCCTCGGGGCCGCCCGTCGCCCGCGTCGGGCGTGGCCATCGCGCGACCCCAGCGCGCGACGCTGCCCGACCGCAGCGCGCGCCTCGACGCGCTCCGCAAGGCCGTAGGGTCGGCGGCGCCGTCGGCGCGCGCGCCCGAAGCCCCGCAGCCTCCGTCGCCCGCGGTCGCTCCGCGCGTCGAGGTCCCGGCGAAGCCGCGCGGGCCCGACGCCTACGACGAGCTCCTCGAGGCCGTGCTGAGCGCCGGCGCGCTCTCCGACACGCAGCTCGCGACGCTTCTCGCGGGCGGAGACCGCGCCCTCGACGCCGTGTTCGCGCGCTTCCCGGGGCCGCACAACCTACGGCGGGGCGACGCGCTCACGAAGCTCCCGTCGCTCAACGACGCGGGGGTGCTCTTGCGCGTGGTGGTGTCCTTCCGCCACGCGGCCCTCCCGCGGCTGCTGGCCGCGCTCGACGGCGTCGACGCCGACGGTCGCTACTGCGCGCTCTTGTGTCTGGGCGAGGTGGTGCACGCGTCGGCGATCCCGGCGCTCCTGCCGAAGCTCACCGACAGCGATTACCCGACGCGCATGGTGGCGATCGAGGTGCTGCGCAACTACCGGCGCTTCGAGGGCTTCGACGCCGTCGGGGCGTCGCTGCGCGCGGCGCTGCGCGACACGCGGGGCGCCGCCGACGTGCGCAGGGCCGCCGCGCACGCGCTCGGCGAGCTGCGCGACGCCGAGTCGATCGAGGTGCTCGCGGCCTCGCTGGCCGAGGGCGACGCGTCGCTCGCGACGGCGGCGCATCGTGCGCTGGTGGTGATCACCCGGCAAGATTTCGGCACCGCCCCGGCGCCGTGGCTCGAGTGGTGGGTGAGCGCGGCGCCGCGTCATCGCATCGAGTGGCTCATCGACGCGCTGCTGCACGCCGAGCCTACGATTCGCCACGAGGCGAGCGAGGAGCTCAAGCGGCTCACGGGGCAGTATTTCGGGTACTATTTCAACCTCCCGCGGCGCGAGCGAGAGCGCGGCCACGAGCGCTACATGGCCTGGTGGAAGAGCGACGGGGCCCAGCGGTTCGGCGCGGCGGGCGGCGGGGCGTGACTCCTCGCGTGCGTGCGTGAAGTGAGGTAGGGTCGCGCCCCTCACGCAATGTTCGGCATCGGCATTTCGGAACTCATTTTGATCGCGGTGGTGGCCCTCGTGGTCGTCGGCCCGAAGAACCTGCCGCTCACGCTGCGCGCGGTGGGTCGGGCCATCCGCGAGTTTCAGCGCGCCTCGCGCGAGCTGCGTGAGCAGGCGGGCTTCGACGAGGTGGTCGACGAGGTGACGCGCCCGCTGCGCGAGGGCCTCGCGGGCCTCGAGCAAGACGTGCTGCGCGAGCACGAAGACACCTCGATGGAGTACCCCGAGGCCGGCCCCGACGACTACGGCGCGCTCGCCGAGGGCGCAAGCTGGTACCCCGACGAGCTCCCGGCGCCCGACGACGCGGGGGCTCCGCCGAACGACAACGACAACGCCACCGCGCACGAGGGTCACGGCCATGAGTGACGGCAAGATGTCGTTCACCGACCACCTCGAAGAGCTGCGCTCGCGCCTCATGCGGGCGGCCTTCGCGGTCATGCTCGGCATGGTGGTGGTGTGGAACTTCCGCGAGCCCTTCTTCGCGTGGATGCTCCGCCCCCTCGAGGTCGCCTGGTTCTGCCGCGCCCGGGGCGGGTGCGAGGTGCCCACGGTGTTCCGCTGGATGCTCCACCCGCACGAGTTTCGACACGTGCGCGCGCTGGCTGAGGCCACGATGAGCGCCCGCGTCGGGGGCTTCCCGATCCAGCCGCAGGTGCACTTCCCCGACCCGACGGCGGCCTTCGTCGCCTACCTCAAGCTCGCCGCCATTGGCGGCATCGTGCTCGCGCTGCCGGTGGTGTTCTACCAGGTGTGGTCGTTCATCGCGCCAGGGCTCTACCCCCGCGAGAAGCGCCTGGTCATGCCGTTCGTGTTCTTCTCGACGGCGTTCTTTCTGGCCGGCTCACTCTTCGGGTATCACTTCGTCTTCCCCACGGCGAACGAGTATTTCCTCAGCTTCAGCGGCACGGTCACGGGCACCCAGGTGTCCGTGGTGCCCACTCTCATGATGGATGAATATCTGGGCTTCACCTCCCAGATGCTCCTCGCCTTCGGGGTCGTGTTCGAACTCCCGCTGTTCGTCTTCTTCCTGTCGCTCGCGGGCCTCGTCACCTGGAAGCAGCTCCTCGGGTTCGGGCGCTATTTCACGGTCATCGCGTTCATCGTGGCGGCGATCCTCACGCCTACGCCCGACATGTTCTCGCAGGTGATGCTCGGCCTGCCGCTCGTGGCGCTCTACTTCGTCGCGGTGTTTCTGGCGTTCTTGTTCGGCCCGAAAACCGCCCGCAAATGGCGCTCCACGGGCGACGCCGAGCCCGCGAAGCCCGCACCAGTGCCTGCGCCTGCGCCTGCGCCGACGTCGCTCACGTCGATGAAGCTCACCGCGGTGGCGAAGCCCTCTTCGGGCAAACCCCTCCCCGGTGCCAGCCTCTCTCCTGAAGAGATCGCCCGCATGGATGCCATGCGCGCTGAGAAGATTCGCAAGTGGGAGGCCGAGCAGGCAGAGCGCGCGGCCGCGAAGCAGGCGCCCCCGAAGGACTGAGCGCCGGCCTCGTTGTCTCGAGACAATCCCGATCAGTGTCGCTTTAAAATCGAGGGATCCGCAGGGCCTGCACGCGAAACATCCCGCGCTGCATAATCCTGCGGTCGATGTTGTTGATGTTGCGCTCGCCCACGGGCATCTCGGTAATCGGTGCGGGCGCCACGCCTCGCGCCTTGCGAGGGCGACCCAGGTACGAGGCGCACGACCGCGAGAGGTGCATGCGCAACAGTTCGTGCGTGGTCGCCAGCGAGAGGTCGGGGAGGTTGACCACCAACACCCGCTCGACGCTGTGCGGCACACGGGCCTCGAGTTCCTCAGAGATGACCGCGGCCACCACATCGGTAGGCGCGATGAACACGTACGGACGCCCCGGGAGCGTATCGCAGGTGAGAAGATCGCAGACGAGCTGGACGCTCGGCTTGCGGGCGTCCCACATCACGATGATCGGCACGCCGCCTTCCGCATCAGCCCTTGCGATGATCTCCTCCGAGCGCTCATCTCGCGTGACCAGTCGCTGCGTCGTCATGCCAGCAGCGATGAGAGCGTCGCTGATGGGCACACAGATCACAGGATCGCGCCGGGCGATCACAACTCCGCAGGTGTACATGGTTCCGTCCATCACACCCAGTTCAACGGTTGCCCCCCGTCGTAGCTCAAGCCGGACCGTAGCACTTTTCCGACGACCCCTTTGGGCGGGCGACCCAGGGCACGGTTCACTCCGCGTGCGTGAACACCCCTTCACAGCCGCCAATGAGGGGTCCACCCTTCGCGTAGCGTGACGTAGCGATCGAAACCGCGGACGCGAGACTGCGGATTGTAAACTCGCTCGCATCGCTCAATCACAGCGTTGGCCCCGTCGTTGCTTGGGCGATCCCGCCGCTCCTCGAAAGGAGTCCTGACCAGCCATGAACAAGATCGCGCAAGTCTCGCTGCTCTCCCTCTCGGCGCTCCTCGCCACCCCCGCTGCGTTCGCCCAGATCAGCATCTCCGGAGGCATCAGTATCGGTAACTTCGGCGGTTCGGGAAGGATCGGGGTTCAAGCCCCGCCGCCTCCTCCCCCGCAGGGCGTCATCGTCGTACAGCAACCCCCCGTTTACGTTCAGCAACAGCCCGTCTACGTCGTGCAGCAGCCGCAGCGGGTGATTCTTACCCAGGCTCCGACCTACACCTACACAACCACGTCGACGGTTACCTACCTCGGCATGGGGCGCAACCGTGCCCTCGGTCTGGGCGCCTTCGCCGCGGGCCTCGGCTTCGGAGGCCACGCCGACAACCCGCGCGGCATGGGCGGAGCGGGCCTCACGATCCGTTACCGTCAGCACCCCGTGTTCGCGACCGAACTCTCGGTCGCCGGCCTCGGCGGCACTGACTACAACAACGACTCGCGCCTCGAGGTGCCGCTCACCCTCAGCGAGCTCATCTACTTCAACCCGCAGAACCGCTTTCAGTTCTATGCGGTGGTGGGCGTGGGCGCCTCGTGGGCCTCGGTCGCCTACGACAACGCCAACGTACGCCTCCACGGCACGGACACGGGCGCGTACACCTACGTCGGCGGCCTCGCGGGCCTCGGCGCCGAGTGGCAGCTCACCCCCAACTTCTCGATCTTCGGCGACGCGCGCGCCTTCATTCGCACGCGTGTCGACCAGTCGGTGAGCGACAACCCTGAGTTCTCGCGCGTGAACTCCAGCGGCCGCACCGAGACCACCAACGTCTCCGCGGGGGTCATCGGTCAGCTCGGCGGCATCTTCTACTTCTGACCGAGCGTCTGCCCCGCCCGCCCCGCCCGCAG
>CAISKJ010001357.1 GCA_903885885.1 uncultured delta proteobacterium | reverse complement strand
GGCGCAGCGTGCCGAGCACCTGCTCCTTCAAGGTCGCGGCGATGCGATCGGCGGCGGCGATGGGATCTTCGAGGGTGAGCGCAGAGCGGTTGAAGGGCTTCACGATCACGGAGGGTGGCACGATTCGCCACCCGCGCTCAACGCGCTCGCGGCGCCCACGGATCTTCTGCAATGGCGCGCCGCGCGCTACGGAGCGCGGGCCGTGAGCCGCTGCTCGGCGAGCTCGTCGAGGTACACCTCGAGGTTGGGATAGCCCGCGTAGACGCCCCCGCGCGACTGCCCCACGGCGAGGCCGTTGTGGTCGTCGGTGGCGGGGTCGAGGCCGTTGGCGGTCTCCCACGCGTCGGGCATGCCGTCGGCGTCGGTGTCGACGGGCGCGGCGGGCGCGCTGGCGGCGGTGAAATCGAAGCGGTGAATGTCGCCCGCGGGGTTGACCCCGAGCCCGTCGCCGACCGCGACGCCGTCGGCCACGTAGCCCATGAGACGACGGTCCATGGGGTCGCGAGGAAAGGCGCCGGCGTGGGCGAGCACGTAGCGCCGCACGTCGTCGGCGGCGATGTACGCGATGGGCGGGAAGTCGTGCCGCGCGTCGCGCGCCCACGCGGGCCGGCGGGGTGTGGGCGCGTCGAGGAAGTCGTTGCAGCAGTACACGAGCTCCCAGTCGACGCGGTCGGGCCGCGACGTGAGGTGGTTGTCGCGGAAGTACACCGTCGACATGCCCGTGGGGTTGGAGAAGAACAGCATGCCGAAGCGGTACGTGGGGCGCACCACGCCGAGGTTGCCGACCCAGTTCATTTGAAAGAACACGGGGCCGATGGCGCGCGCCGGCGTGCCCGCGTTGTGCCCGGTCTCGATGTAGTAGCGCTGGTCCCACAGGAGGTTGTTGGCGAGCTCGACGTGCATCGTGGCGTTGAGGGCCGCGTCGCTCTCGCGCGCCATCTCGGGGTAGCGACCCTGGATGCGAACCCACGCGCTGCGCAGCACGGTGATCGCGTCGAGCTCGTAGCCCGCCGCGGGGTTCGAATAGTTCATGAGCATGCCGCCGCGGACCGCGTGATCGCCGATGGTCTCGGCGAGGATGGTGTCTTGCACCGTGATGTGGTTCGCGTACGAGATCTCGATGGCCTCGTCGACCGCGTTGCCCACCGAGAGGTGGTCGATCATCACGTTGCGCGCGTGCCGCAGGCGGAGGCCGTCGCCGTCGATGTGCCCGTTGCCCGCGGGGTCGCCGGGCCGCGAGCGCAGGTGCCGGATGATCACATTGTCGACGCCCCGCACGCCCGCGCCGCAGTCGCTGTCGCAGCCGGGCGACTCGCCCGTGGCGAGGCCGCGCACGATCACACCGCCGGGCGAGGTCTGCGCGGCGACGGTGAGGTCGCCGTGGCCGATGAAGGGCGACGCGTCGATGAGCCCGCTCACCTTGAAGAGCACGTAGCGCGGCCCCGAGGCCTCGAGCGCCTCGACGAGCGAGCCGGGGCCCCGCGCGGCCAGCGTGGTGACGTAGATCACGCGGCCCCCGCGGCCGCCCGTCGCCGCCGCGCCGAAGCCCTCGGCGCCGGGAAATGCGCGCACCCCCGGCTGCGGCGCGAGGGTGGGAACCTCGGCGGCCGTCACCCTCGGCGTCGCCGGCATGAGGGTGACCGTCGGCCCGACCGCCGGGCCCGCGTCGTCGCACGCGCAGAGCGCATAAAAACAAGCCCCAAGGAGTTGACGTCGCATCGGCCCGGGCGAGGGTGAAGTACCCCGCGGCGACGCACAAGAGCTCGCGCCGCCTCGGTGCGAGCGGGCGTGTCGTGATAGAGAGAGAGCGTGAGCTTCGACACCGTCTCCGTTGCGACGCGCCGCGTGCGAGGCCCCGCGGGGCTGTGCCTCACGGCGCTGCTGGCCGCCGGTTGCCCTACGCGCGGGAGCCTCATTCCGCCGGGCTCCGACGCGAGCGTCACGCCCACCAACGACGAGCCGCCGGTCGACGTACCCCCGCTGGGCGCCCCGTGCATGCCCGTCGCGGCGGCGCCGCGCGTCGACCCGTGCCCGGGGCAGCCGACGTGCGGGCTCCCCACGCAGTCGCGCGTCAGCGTGACGGGGGCGCGCGGCACCCTCAACGAGTTTCAGGTGCGCGTGGTGCTGCCCGGGGCAGTGCGCACGGCCGCGGGGCCCGCGTGTGACCGCATGGTGTTTCGCACCGCCGCGGGCGCGTGGGCGCCGCACTTCGTCATCGACTGCGCCGCGGGCGAGGTGTGGGTGCGCGTGCCCGAGATCACCGCCGCGGGCTCGACGCTCACGCTCTACTACGGCGGCACGCGCGCCGTGCCCGGCGCCAACAGCTACGACGACACCTTCGACCGCGTGCCCCTGCGCGCGCAGGGCCTCCTCGCCGCGTACACCTTCGACGAGGGCACCGGCTCGCGCACGTGCCCCGCGGTGGGCACCGAGGCCTTCGACGCCTTCACGCACGACACGCCCGTGGTGCAG
>CAISKJ010001356.1 GCA_903885885.1 uncultured delta proteobacterium | reverse complement strand
TCACTAGGGGTTAAAAAATCCAGAAACGAGCAAGGTTTCTGCCAACGGACCTCAGGGGCGCTGCCCGCAGGCGCCGCAGCGGAGCTGGCGGCGATCGGTCGCGTCTTCGATGATGCGACGGAGCTCGCGCACCGCCGCGGCGCGGCCCTGCGGGTTGAGCGCCGGTGCCCCGGCGCGCGTGAGCCCCAGCCACGCGAGGCCGCGGATGGCGTTGCGGCGCGACACGAACACGGGCTCGTCGCGCACGGTCTCGTCGACCATGCGGAGCCCCGCCGGTTGCTTCACCTGCGTCACGACGCGCGAGAAGCAGTCGGGCAGGCGCAGCGCGCAGAGCGCCACGGCGGCGCCCTCCTGCGCGTCGGGCTGCGCGAGAAAGGGCGTGAGCGTGGGCCCGAGGGCGGCGTCGCCGGAGGTCGCGAGCACGAGCATCGCGGGCGTGCGGGCGAAGTCACCCTGCGGCGAGCGGAGCATCTCGACGAGGCCCGCCTTCGCGCGCTCGCCCGCGCCCGGAATGCGACGCAGCTGCTCGAGCGCGAGCTTGGCGTCTTGCGTCGCGTTCGAGTCTTGATGGGTGAGCGCATACGAGGCGTACTGGAGCAGGCCGTCGACGGCGCGCGCGTCGCCGATCTCGGCGAGGCCGAAGACCGCGTTGCGGCGCATGCCCTGGCTCACCTCGTCGCTCTCGGTCGCGGCGGCGAGCGCCTCGGCGAGCGCGTCGCCCGCGTCGGGGTCGCGCTGGTCGCGGAGCAGCCGCGTGGCGGTCGCGCGGGTCTGCAGGTCGCGCGCCCCGTGGATCACCACCGCGAGGCCCGTAGCGCCCGAGCTCGTGGCGAGCGCGCCGAGCACGGCGTCGCGCTCGTCGGGGTGCGCCGCGAGAAAGGCCATGATCGGGTCGGTGGCGCGCGCGTCGCCCGTGCGGCCGAGGCCGATGGCGGCCTCGCGCGCGATCGCCACGTCGCTGTCGTGCGAGAGCACCGAGAGCGGGTCGATGAGGTCGGGCGTGCCCAGCTCGCCGAGCGAGAGGGCCGCGAGGCGCTTCGATGCGTTGGAGCGCGACGTCGCGAGCTCGACGAGGCGCTCTTTGCCCGCGAGGCGGGCGACCATGCCCGGGTCGAAGATGCGACGCTGGTTGAGGCCGAGCACCGACTGGAGGCGGTTGGCCTCGAGCATCTCGCGCACCTGCGGCCACGCGGCCGACTCGTTGAGGGCCACGAGGGCCCAGGCCACCTCGACGCGGTCGCGCTGCGGGTCGGTCTGCGGGAGCACGGCGAGGAGCGGGGCCTTCGCGGCCGCTGCGGCGGGCAGACCGATTTCGGCCAGGCCCAGCGCCGCCTGCGCGCGCGGCACGCCCTCGAAGGCGAGGCCGTCGATGAGCATGGGCACCGCCTGCGGGTCTCTGAGGCCGGCGAGGATGCGCCGCGCCGCCATGCGCACGACCTCCGAGTGGTACCGCGTGTACACCGCGCGCACCTGCGTGGCCGTGTCGGCTTCGGGCAGGTTCTGCTGGAGGATGCGCGACAGCTCGAGGCGCCCTTCCTCCTTTTCGCGCTCGTCGCGCGACTCCTGCACGGCCGCGTTGAGCATGTAGTAGCCGGTGCCGCCGCCCACGCCGAGCACGGCGAGGATCACGAGCCACCCGAGGGGCGAGACGCGGCGGCGAATCTGTTTCACCGCGTCGTCGTCGCTGCCCATCGGCCCGTCGCCGCCCGGCGGGGGCTCGTCGGGGACGTCGGGTGCGTCGGGAAGGTCGTCGAAATCTCCGTCGCTCCCCGCTGCGTGTCGCGCGGGCTCGAGCGGCTCGGGCTGCTGCATGGATCCTCCGGTGGGCCGTGTCAGAACGTCGTGTACGATCGCGTTTTTCGGCCGGACAATAGAGCAGTCGCGCGCGGGAACTCAAGCACTCACACGCCCTCCGACGCGGACATTTTGCGTCCACCCCGCACGTTTCAAGCGCGGCTGTGTGCGCGACGATCGCCGACGGTTCCCAGAGCTCTGCGGGGCGCGCGGGCGGCGTCGCTTCGTTGGGGCTTCACCGCGGGGCGCGGGTGCACTACACACGCCCCGAGAACGTGAAGCTGCGCACCACCCTGCTGAATCGCCTGCCTGAAGAGACCTACGACGTGCTTGTGCTCGGGGGCGGCATCAACGGCGCCGTCTCGGCCGCGTGCCTCGCCGCGCGCGGGGCGCGCGTGGCCCTCATCGACCGGGGCGACTTCGCGGGCTTCACGAGCCAGCAGTCGTCGAACCTCGCGTGGGGCGGCATCAAGTACATGGAGAGCTACGAGTTCGGTCTCGTCGAGCAGCTGTGCCGCAGCCGCAACGAGCTCATGCGCGCGTACCCCTCCACCGTGCAGGAGATTCGCTTCTTTACCACGCACGCGCGCACCTTCCGCCACGCCCTCTGGAAGCTCCTCCTGGGCACCTTCGCGTACTGGGCGCTCGGCCGCTTCTTCACGCGCGCGCCGCGCTACCTCACGCCCGCCGCGATGGCCGCCGAGGAGCCCGTCGTGCGACTCGACGGCGTCGACGGCGGCGTCGAGTACTCCGACGCGTACCTCCACGACAACGACGCGCGCTTCGTGTGGGGCTTCCTGCGCACCGCCCTCGACCACGGCGCCGCCGCGGTGAACTACGTCGAGTCCCTGGGCTCGCGCCGCGACGGCGACGCGTGGGTCACCGACGCGCGCGACGTGATGACCGGCCGCGCCCTCACCGTTCGCTCGCGTGTGATCGTGAACGCGTGCGGCCCCTTCGTCGACGCGCTCAACGCCGGCGCGGGCGTGCGCACGCGGCACCGCCACGTGTTCTCCAAGGGCATCCACCTCATCGTGCCGAAGATCACCGCGCACCGCCGGGTGCTGACCTTCTTCGCCGACGACGGGCGGCTGTTCTTCGTCATCCCGATGGGGGTCCGCACCTGCGTGGGCACCACCGACACGCGCGTCGAGCGCCCCGAGACCCACGTTACCGCCGAAGACCGCCGCTTCGTGCTCGACAACATCAACAAGCGCCTGAAGCTCGAGCGGCCCCTCACCGAGGCCGACGTCATCGCCGAGCGCTGCGGCGTGCGCCCGCTCGTCGTCGAGAGCAGCGGCGAGGCCAAGAGCGACTGGCTCCAGCTGTCGCGCAAGCACGCCGTCGAGGTCGACCGCGAGCGGCGCCACGTGAGCATCTTCGGCGGCAAGCTCACCGACTGCCTCAACGTGGGCCAGGAGGTGTTCGACCTCGTGCGCTCGCTCGGCGTCGAGGCCCCGTTCCCCGCGCGGCGGTGGTACGGCGAGGCGCCCGAGGCGCGCGACGCGTTCTTTCACCAGGCCGCGCTCATGAACCTCGACGCGCTCACCTCGCCGCGCTCGTCGGAGAAGCTCTCGACGCGCCTGTGGCGACGCTACGGGCCCGAGTCCCTGAGCATGCTCGAGGCCATTCGGCGCGACCCCCGCGAGGCCGAGGTGCTCATCGAGGGCGCCGAGTACCTGCGCTGCGAGATCGAGCAGGCCGCGCGGCGCGAGATGGTGACGCGCCTCGACGACTTTCTGCGGCGGCGGTCCAAGATCGCCCTCGTGCTGAGGCCCGAGGAGATCCGCGCCGCGCCGGGCCTGCGCGAGGCCTGCGAGCTGCTCTTCGGCGCCGACGCCGACGCGCGCCTCGCCGAGTACTTCGAAGCGCCCTCGACCCCGACCGACCCTGCCGCGGTTGGAGGCGCCGGGCCCTCGGCCGTCGCGTGAGCGCGCGTTCGGAGCGCGGGGCGCCACGCGTCTGAAACCTGCACGGTGAGGCGCGCTGCGTCATCGAATCCCGTCGCAAAGGCCGCATTTCCGTGGCAGACATCGCGCTCTCCGCCCCCCGACCATCCTCTGGAGGTTTCTGCATGGATCCGCTGCCCGCGCCGGACGCACGGCGCTATACCGCCCTGCGTCTGCTCTCGCTCTCGCTCTTCATCGGCATGCACCTCGGGTCGCTGGCGGTGTTCTGGTTGGGTGGCACCTGGGCCGACGTGGCGCTGTGTGTGGGCCTCTACGGTTTGCGCATGTTCGGCATCACGGCGGGCTATCACCGGTACTTCGCCCACCGGTCTTACAAGACCTCGCGGTGGTTCCAGTTCGTGCTCGCGTGGATCGGCTCGATGTCGATTCAGAAGGGCGTGCTCTGGTGGGCGGGCCTCCACCGCGTGCACCACCGGTGGAGCGATACGCCGCGCGACCTGCACTCGCCCGTGCAGCGGGGCCTCTCCTACGCCCACGTCGGGTGGATCGTGAGCTCCGAGCACGACGACACCGACATGGCGCTCATCCCCGACTTCGCAAAGTACCCCGAGCTCCGCTGGATCAACACCTACTACTGGGTGCCCGCGCTCATCATGGCCGCCGGCTGCTACGCCTTTGACGGCGCGCGCGGCCTCGTGTGGGGCGCGGGGCTCAGCACGGTGCTCCTGTGGCACGGCACCTTCACCATCAACTCGCTCTCGCACACGTGGGGCTCGCGGCGGTACGAGACCACCGACACGTCGCGCAACAACTTCCTCCTCGCGCTCATCACCCTCGGCGAGGGGTGGCACAACAACCACCATCACTACATGAACTCCGCCAACCAGGGGTTCTTCTGGTGGGAGGTCGACGTGAGCTACTATGTGCTCCGCGCCCTCGCGGCCGTCGGCGTCGTGCGCGACCTGCGCAAGCCCCCCGCCCACGTGCTGCGCCCCGGCCTCGTCGCCGCGGCCACCACGCGCCTCGCGGTGGTGAAGGCCGCCGCCGAGACGCACCTCGCAGTAGCCCGGGAGGCCGTCGGTGAGGTCAAGGCCGTCGCCGAGACGCGCCTCGCCGAGGCCCGCGAGGCCGTCGAGTCCGCCGTCGACGACGCCTCGGCCGCCGAGACCAACGCAACCTCCTGAGTCGCGTTTGACCCCGCAGAAACGGCTGCGCAGCCCGCACGACGCCGTGTAGATTCGTTCGACACGCGGAGCCCCCCTCTCGGTGAGCGACCTTTCAGACAGCCAGAAGCCCGACCCCTCCCTCGCGCCCGACAACGCCATCGCGCGCAGCGAGGCCGCGGCGCTCTTTCACCTCATCGCCGAGAACGTGCAGCAGGTGTTCTTTCTCATGTCGGCCGACTGCCGGCAGATGCTGTACATGAGCCCGGCGTTCGAACGCGTGTGGCAGATGCCGCGCGAGGCCGTGTACCGCGACGCGCTCTGCTGGCTCGAGCGCATCCACCCCGACGACCTGTGGCTCTTCGACCCGACGTCGGGCGATGCGCCGCTCGCGCGCACCCCCGAGCACGAGTGCCGGCTCGTCATGTCCGACGGCGCCACGCGGTGGGTGCGCATGCAGACCATCCCCATCACCGACGCGTCGGGCGCCCTCTCGCGCGTCGCGGGCATTCTCTCCGACGTGACGGAGCGCCGCGAGCACGAGGCCGACCTCGCCCGCAGCCGCGACGAGGCCGAGGCCCAGGTGCGCCACCGCACGCGCGAGCTCCTCGCCGCCAACGAAGACCTCCTCGCGAGCGAGGCGCGCTTCCGCACGCTGACCGAGACCGTGCCCGTCGCGATCTTCATTCAGCACCGCGCGCAGGTGATCTACGCCAACCCCGCGGCGTGCAGGCTCACCGGCGCCACGACCGACCAGCTCCCGATGATCGACCTCGGCGCGCTCCTCACGAGCCACGGCGTGCGCGGCCCCGCCCCCAACGCGGGCGACGACCTCGACACGGCCCACGGCATCGACGTCGAGTTCGTGCGCCCCGACGGCGAGTCCCGCGTGCTGCACGTCAACCGCTCGCGCGTCACCTTTGAGCACCGCGACTGCCTGCTCCTCACGGCCATCGACGTGACGGGCCCGCGGCGCGCCGAGCGCGCGCTGCGCGAGCACCAGGCCAGCGTGGCGCGCGTCGCCCACCTGTCGACCCTCGAGGGCTTCGCGTCGAGCGTTTCGCACGAGCTCAACCAGCCCCTCAGCGCGATCGTGAGCTACGCGCGCGCCCTGCAGAACCGCGCCGAGCGCGGCGCCATCGACGGCGAGTTTCTGCGCCTGGGCCTCGACCGCGTGGCGGGCCAGGCCATGCGCGCGGGCGAGCTCATGCGCCGCATGCGCAACTTCGTGGTGCGCGGCGAGATCCAGCGCCGCGACGTCGACCTCAACGCCGTCGCGCGCGAGGCCTCCACGTCGCTGGCCGACCTCGCCCTCGACCGCGGCGTGGCGGTATCGCTCACCCTCGGCGCCGCGCTGCCCGCCGTCACCGGCGACCCGCTGCACCTCGAGATCGCCGTCTCGAACCTCATGAAGAACGCCATCGAGGCCGTCGCCGAGACGCCGCGCTACGAGCGCGTCGTGCGGGTGGTCACCACCGTCACCGCGGACGGCCGCGTGCGCCTCGACGTGCGCGACACCGGCCCCGGCGTGCCCGCCCACGTCGCCGTCTCTCTCTTCGACCCCCTCGTGAGCACCAAGCACGGCGGCATGGGCGTAGGCCTCGCCATCACCCGCTCGATCGTGGAGGCCCACCGGGGCACCATCGCGCTCGTCGCGCCCGCCACGAACGACGGGGCCGTGTTTCGCATCGAACTGCCTGCTGCAGGTGGAGGAGCCTCGTGAAGCCCGTCAATTCCGTTGTGATTCTGGTCGACGACGACAGCGCTGTGCGCGAGTCCACGCGCTGGCTGCTCGAGTCGGTGAGCCTCGAGGTGCTCGAGTACGCCTCGCCGCAGGCGTTCCTCGAGGCGCCGCGGCCCGACGCGCCGACGTGCATCGTGCTCGACATTCGCATGCCCACGATGAGCGGCCTCGACGTGCAGGAGCGCCTCGCCCGCAGCGGCGACCACACGCCCATCATCTTCATTACGGGCCACGCCGATGTGCCCTCGGCGGTGCGCGCGTTCAAGGGCGGCGCCGTCGACTTCCTCGAGAAGCCCTTCAGCGAGCAGATGCTCCTCGACCGCGTGCACGCCGCGCTGCGCCGCGACGGCGAGCAGCGCCGCGACCGCACCGAGCGCGCCCGCTGGCGCCAGCGCTACGAGACCCTGAGCCCCCGCGAGCGCGAGGTGCTCGACCACGTCGTGCGCGGCGAGCCCAACAAGATCATCGCCGACAAGCTCGAGATCAACATCAAGACCGTCGAGATTCACCGCACGCGCGTCATGCGAAAGATGGAGGCCGACTCGCTCGCCACCCTCGTGCGCGAGTACTTCGCCTCGCTCGGTCAGCCCCCCGTCGAAGAGCCCCCCACGGCCGAGTAGGGGTCTCACCGCATACCGTATTCGTAGTGCTCCCACGCGGTGAACAGGCAAGGCGCTTGCACCGTTGATGCAGCGCCGCAAGCCACTGCCGCGCCCGGAGCTCCTGCGATGTCATCCGACGCTAGAACAAGCGTTCCGCCACCTGCCGAAGCCGCCGTCACGACGTCAAGAATCTGGCGCGTCGTCAATCTTGACGGTCGCGCGTCGTCGCGCCTCCGTCGCCTCCGCCGCCGCGTGCGCGCCCTCTGCGACGCCTCGCGCTCCACCGTGATCGAGCTCCGCGCCGACGGCAGCCTCGCGGTGCTCCACGCGGGCTGCGAGACCGCCGCGCACGCCCTGGGCCTCGGCGCCCACCGCGGCCCGCACCCCTGGGTCATCGCCAACGACAACGCGCTCCCCGACGCGCTCCACCGCGCCGCCGTGGCCGCCCTCGGGCAGCGCCTCGCGGCCCGCGCCACCACGGTGCTCCTGGGCATCGACCACGAGCTCTGCGTGGTGCCCGCGGGGCCCGTCGAGGCGCTCTGCGTGCTGCGCGAGTCGCCCTTCGCGCCCTCCGCCGCGCCCG
>CAISKJ010001355.1 GCA_903885885.1 uncultured delta proteobacterium | reverse complement strand
CGATGGAGAGCGACCGCGCGCGGGTGATCTCGCCCGCAGCGAGCGACAGCTCGACGACGAGGGTTGAGGCCGTGCTCCCTTCGCACGAGAGGGTGGAGTTGGCAGCGACGATGGGGCGATCGCCCCACCAGGCCGGATACACGCTCGGTCCGAGGCTGGCGTCGAGCGCGCGCCCCCAGCGCAGGGCGCCGTCGGCCCCCACGAGAAACACTACGGATTGCTGGGTGGCGGTGAGGCTCCCCGCGATGAGGAGCGTACCGTCGGCGCGCGCCGCGGCGCTCCACAACAGAACCGGAGCGGTGCCCCGGAGCCGATGACTCCAGCGGGTCGTGCCGTCTGCGCCCGCACGCCACACGTAGCTCCGTGCGGCCGTCGGGATGCCGCTCGCGACGATAAACACGTCGCCCTCCGGGGCAGGCAGAAACGCGCGGGCGTACAGCACCGGCAAGCTGTCTGGCAGCGGCGACTGAATGCGCGTAGCCAAAGCACCACCGTCAGCGATCGCAGCGTCGACGGGCGCGACGTCGACGGGCGCGACGTCGATGGGCGCGACGTCCGCGGAAGTTGCGTCGGCGGACGTTGCGTCGGCGGACGTTGCGTCGGCGGGCACAACGTCGGTGGGCGCAGCGTCGAGGCGAGCACCGTCGGGGCGATCAGCGTCCGCGTGATCGAGCGACACGTCGGCGAGCGGGGTGACGTCCATCGAAGGTCGGTCGACCGACTCCGCGCGGTCATCGGCGATCGTTACGTCGGGTGCGGGCGCGTCGGGCGCATTCGTGGCAGGCGAGGTGCTGTCACAGCCGACGGACGTCACGAGCAGGACGAGCGTCGCGGCGCTGCGCGGCCATCTCGTCCGGGAGCGCGGGAGTGAGGATACGAGCGACATGAGTCGCGATATTATCGCAGACGCTCATTCTGGCATCATCGCGCGCAGGCGGTGAGCGGGCGCACCCCGTTGCCCGCCCCCGTGCGTGCGCCCTACCGTCTCGCCCGTCATGCAAGATCCCCAACTCAAAGAGCGGCTCACCGCGCTCGTGCGCGAGGGCATCGAGAGCCCGTACCTCGACCGCTTGCAAGCGCGCGTCAACCCGGCGCAATCGATCGAGGACATTCAGCGCGAGATCTACTCGGAGATGGCGCAGGCCCTCGGACGCAGCGAAGAGAACCTCGAGCGCGAGCTCCTCGAGCTCGACGTGATCGAGCACCGGCTCCGCGCGCTCGGGCCCGACGCCGACCCCGACACACGGGCCTCCCTCGAAGCGCGCTTCGACGCCCACCGCGAGAGGGCCAAGACCCGCCGCTGGGAGCTCGAGGTGCACCGCGAGGCGCTCGGCTTCGACGACCACGCGGCCCTCGACAAGCTGCACCCGATACCGCCCGCGAAGAAGCGCTAGCGGCCGCCCATGGGCCGCGGAATGCCTGCGCCGCCGTCGCGGTCGGGCGTCATGCCCATGATGCACTCGCCGTTGACCACCGTGGCGGCCTCGTAGCGGCTCGGGCACTTGGCCACCACCTCGTCGGCGGTGAAGAGGCCGCGCTCGTCGAGCGAGCCGCGCACCGTGACGCCCGCGCAGTCGGCGAAGGTGTCGGGCACGATGCCGCGGTACACCACGGGCATCACCGCGTGGTTGCGCGTGACCCGGAAGCGATACTCGGTGGTGCCGGGGCGGTTCTCGATCGACGACGGGACCACCAGGCCCTCGACGCGCAACGTCTGACCGACCCAGTGGCGCGCCACGCCGGGCGCCATGATCTCGTCGACGTACTTCGAGTACACCAGCGCCGAACCCTTGAGCGTAGAGCCGATGAGCGCGATCGCGACGAGGAGCCCGCCGAGGGCCACCCAGCGGGCCATCGACTTCTTCTTCTCGCGCTTGCGAGGGGCGCGAACGGGGGCCTCGACGCCACCCGGCGCCTCGTCTTGCGAAACATGCTCGGGCTCGGTGCTCATGGGCCCGGTGACCCTAGTATCCCGCCCTGCGAGTGTCTACCCGCAAGGGGCTTCAACTTCTGGCATCCTCGCGCCGCAAACGATGAAAATTTACTACGTCTCGGGGGCCATCCTCGTGGGCGGCGCGCTCGCAGCGGCCTGCACCGACAGCTCGACGAACGCCGTCGCCGACGCGGGCGCCGACGTCGTGCGCGACGCGGTCGACGAGCGGCCCGCGCTGGCCCCCTACGTCGATCCGTACGCGTGCCCGATGATGCGCGCGGAGCTTCCCGCGCTCGACGAGCCCCTCGACGCGAGCGAGGCGCGCGCGGGCGTGATTCGCACCGCGGGTGAGCTCATCGGCGGCGAAGGCGCGGCGGGGCGCATCGGGCACCTCAAGATCTACAACAGCCGCGTGCGCTTCGTGGTGCAGGGGCGCGTCACCGACGCGGGCGCGGGGCGCGCCGTCGGGTACAGCCTCTACGGCGGCAACCTCATCGACGCCGACCGCACGCGCCCCGCGGGGCAGCGGGGCGAGGACCTCTTCCGCGAGACCTTTCCCGCGTTCTCGTTTCGCGTGTCGACGGTGCGCGAGGTGGCCGTCGCGTGCGACGGTTCGAACGGTCGCCCCGCGGCCATTCGTGTGGTGGGCGTCGACGCGCCGAGCCGCATCCTGGGCATTCTCGACAACCTCGCGCGCGAGCAGGGCGTGCGCATGGTGACGCACTACATTCTCCGCCCCGGCAGCGACGTGCTCGAGGTGGTGACCGAGGCGCAGTCGCTCGACGGGTACGCCATCGCGGGCGGCGCCGCGGGCGACTTTCTGGGCTTCGGCTCGGCGCTCACGCTCTTCAACGGCGAGACGGGCTTCGGCGACATCGCGCGCGCCTCGATGCCGCTCACCTGGCTCGCGGCCGTGAGCGATCCGGGCGAGGGCGACCGCCACGTGTCGTACGCCGTGGCGCCCTCCGAGGGGCCCATGAGCGTGCCCGTGGTCGACGCCTCGGGCACCGTCGGGCTCTACAACGCCGTCACCGCCGCGAAGGGGATGCCCGCGCGCTTCACGCGGTATTTCTCCGTGGGCGACGGCGACGTGGCCTCGGCCGTGGAGCCCGTGCTGCGCGCCCGCCGCGACCCCTTCGGCGTGGTGACGGGGCGCACCACCGCCAACGCGCTCGTGTACGCGTACCGCGGCCCCTACGCCGTCGGCGCCGCCGCGCGCTCGGTGGCCCGCGCGCAGATGGACGGCACCTTTCGCATGGCCCTCACGCCCGGCGCGTACGCGCTCGTGGCGGTGGACCGCGGCCTCACGCGCGGCGCGCCGGTGAGCGTCACGGTGGCCGCCGACGCGATGGCCACGGCGATGCCCACGACGGGCGTCACGGGCACGCTGGTGCTCGACGTGGCCGTGCTCGACGCGATGGGCGCGCGCGTGCGCGCCCCGGTGAAGGTCAGCCTCCGCGGCATGGACGTGGAGGCCCCCGACGGCGCGATGGGCGAGCTCGAGGGCGAGAGCGAGGCCTTCGGGCTGCACCGCGCGATCTACACGCTGAGCGGGCAAGATCGCATCGCGGTGAAGCCCGGGCGCTACCGCGCGACGGTGTCTCGCGGCGACGAGTACGACGTGGCCCTCATGGACGTGGTGGTGCCCGCCGGGGCGGAGGCCACGCTGCGCGCCGACCTGCCGCGCGTGGTGAACACCGCGGGCATGGTGTCGGTCGACCTGCACCAGCACACGGTGGGCAGCATCGACGCGCCCCGCACGCTCTGCAACCGCGTGCTCGAGAACGTGGCCGAGGGCCTCGAGTACGCCGCCACCACCGACCACGACAACGTGAGCGACTTCGGGCCCTGCGTGCGCTCGCAGGGGCTCACCCCGTGGTTCAACGCGATGCGCGGCAACGAGATCTCGGTGGTGGGCCTCGGGCACTTCAACGCCTACCCCCTCACGGTGAACCCCGCCGACCCCTTCGCGCTCATCGGCGCGCAGTACTGGGCCGACCTCACCGCGCAGCAGCTCTTCGACAAGGTGCGCGCCGAGACGGGGGGGCCCATTCTGCACGTGTCGCACCCGCGCTCCAACGGCTTCAAGGGCTACTTCACGTCGATCAACCTCGACCCGGTGACGCTCGAAGGCCGCGTCCCCCTCTCGCGCGGCTGGGAGGCCATCGAGGTCAACGAGTCGTTCGGCGCCCCGGAGCAGTACACCGCGGAGTCCGACGCGATGATCCAGTCGGCCGCGCGCCGCAGCGCCGCGTCGGTGCCCGTGCTGCGCGACTACTTCGCGCTCGTGTCGCGCGGCGACCGCGTGTGCGCGCTCGGCAACAGCGACACGCACGGGCGCAACAACGGCTCGGGCTGGCCCCACAACCTGGTCATCGTGGGCGAAGACCGCCCCGACCGCGTCACCGACGCGATGGTCACCGCCGCCATTCGCGCGCAGCGGGTGCTGGTCTCCAACGGCGTGGTGGTGCGCATCCTCTCGGGCGGCGCTGTGCACATGGGCGCCGGCGACGTGGTGCGCGCCACGGGCGGAGCGGTCGACCTCGAGCTCGACGTGCAGGCCGCGCCGTGGGTCGACGCGCGCTCGCTGGTGCTCTTCGAAAACGGCCGCCCGCTCGCGCTCGTGAGCGACGGCCGCGGGGGCTACAACGCGCAGTCGACGGTGGGCGCTTCGGGCTGGGCGACGGCCCTCGACGCGCAGTCGCCGGGCCGCGCGGGCGTGGTGCGACTGCACGCCACGGTGCACCTGCGCCCCACGCGCGACAGCCACTATCTCGCGCTCGTGCGCGGCGGGTCTCTCGCGCCCGTCGGGGCAGGCGATGCGTTCGGGTACACCAACCCGGTGTACGTCGACGTCGACGGCAACGGGTGGCAGGCGGCGAGGCCCTGAGCGTCAGCTCGGGTAGCTCTGCACGATCTCGAGGCGCGGGCGGTCGATGCGCTGCACGCGCGACGTGACGAGGTCGCGCTCGCCGTTGCGAAAGTAGATCGCGTCGCCGATGCGCGGCTCCTCGAGCACGGGCTGCACGCCCGAGTTGAGGTACCGCAGCGCGCCCTCGAGCGAGCGGCCGAGGGCGGGGTGAACCTCGCACCACGTGTCGTTGCGGAGGTCGCGCACGCCCACGCAGACGGTGCCGCGAATGTGGTACTCGGTGTTGCGGGTCACGTACACGCGGTGAATGCGCCGCTCAGTCCCCTTGTATCCCATGATCGCTCTCCCTTGCATGAGGGCAGTCTATGGTTGGGGGGCCTCGGGGCGTCCACTTTCGGGCGGTGATTGAGCCTCGTCGGCGGGCTCGTCGGCGCCGTCGCCGACGGTGAGGGTCAGCGCGAGCTCGGCCCAGTGCGGCACGCCCGCGCTCTCCTGCGCGTGCAGGGTGGCCCGCGCGTGGAAGCTCTGCACCGAGGTCTGCGCGGCTTCGAACTCGGCGGCCCACGCGGGCGCGTCGGCGCGCGCGCTCGCCTCGTCGGTGAGCGCGGGCGGCAACGGCAGCGCGAGGCGCGCCATGCAGCGCCGCGTGGCCTCGGCCTCGCGGATCACCCGCGCCATCGCGTCGAGCACGGGCGCGAGGCGCTCGGCGCCCGCGTCGGGCGTGAGGGTGAGCTCGACGGAGGCCTCCACGTCGGCGAAGCGCGCGTCGATGACGGCGGACGCGTCGGCGCCGGCCGCGGGCGCGCTCACGGCGG
>CAISKJ010001354.1 GCA_903885885.1 uncultured delta proteobacterium | reverse complement strand
GGCACACCGTGCGGCGTCTCGTCGTCACGCTCGCGCTCGCGGCGTCGTGCGCGACCTCGGCCCCTGCGCCTGACGTCCCACCCGACGCTGCGCCCGACGTCACACCCGACGCTGCGCCTACCCCCGACACCACGCCTACCGCCGACGTCGTGACCGACATCGCCGTCGACACCGCCGCGCCACCCGACGCGTCCGCGCCGCCCGACGCCACGCCCGCGGCCGACACGCTCACCCTCGTGCTGTTTCGCGTGCCCGACAACACGCCCGCGGGCGCCGCGATTCACGTCGCGGGCGCCTTCAACGGGTGGGCGCCCGGCGACCCGCGCGCGCGCCTCGCACCGGGGCCCCACGGCACCCTCTCGGTGCGCGTCGCGGGGCTCACCGCGGGGCAGCGCGTGGAGTTCAAGTTCACCCGCGGGAGCTGGGCCACCGTCGAGCGCACCGACGGCGGCGCAGACGTCGCCAACCGCGTCGTCACCTTCGACCCCGCGCACCCCGTGGCCGCCCTCTTCGTCGAGCGCTGGGCCGACCTCGCCGCGCCCGCCACCACGCGCTCGGGCACCGTGCGCGTGCTGCGCGACGTGGCCATTCCGCAGCTCGCGCGCACCCGCAACGTGTGGGTGTACCTCCCGCCGGGGTATGACACCGCGGGCGCGCGCTACCCCGTCACGTACATGTTCGACGCGCAGAACCTCTTCGACGCGCGGGCCTCGGCCTTCGGGCGCGAGTGGCGCGTCGACGAGGCCCTCGAGGCGCTCTACTACGAGGGCGAGCTCCCCGGCGTGATCGTGGTGGGCGTCGAAAACGCGTCGAGCCGCGGCTGCGAGTACAACGTCTTCGCGAGCGACCCGCACCCCGCGTGCAGCGACGGTTCGGCCCTCGGCGACCAGACCGTCGCCTTCCTCGTCGACACGCTCAAGCCCCGCATCGACGGCGAGTTTCGCACGCTCCCGTCGGCCGCGAACACCGCCGTGGCGGGCAGCTCGATGGGTGGCTCGATGGCCGTGCGCGCGGGCTTCTCGCGGCCCGACGTGTTCGCGCGCGTGGCGGCGCTGTCGCCCTCGTACCAGAACACCCTCGCCGCCACCCCCGCGATGCCCGCCTACGTGCGCGCGCCGCGCGCCGCGCGCCCGCAGCGGCTCTATCAAGACATCGGCAGCGCCGAGCAGATTCGCGAGATCGGGCCCGCCGTGCTCGCGCGCAACATGATGGCCGTGCGCGACGCCGCGCGCGACGCGGGCTTCACCGACGCGCAGCAGCGCGCGCTCGTGATCGACGGCGCCACGCACGACGAGGGCGCGTGGGCGGCGCGCATTCGCGAGGTGCTCCGCTGGCTGTGGGCGCCGTGAGTTTGCCCCGATGACGCGCCGCGCCCTTGTTGCCGCGTGTTGAACCACGCGGTAACGGGGCGCGGTCGTGCACGATGCTGGTTTGCTACGCGCTCAGCGAAAGAGCGTGGCGATGCCCGCGATCACGGCGGGGCAGGCGGCGCCCGCCGGGAGGCGCGCGAAGGTGACGTCGTTGTTGGCGGGGGCCGCGTCGACGCGCGAGGCGATGTCTTGCATGAGGAGCAGCGAAGAGGCCCCCACGGTGCGCTGCACCGAGCCCGTGGGGTCGTTCACGGCGCGGGGCGTGAGGTCGGCGCCGAGCTCGCCGGTGAGCGCGCTCCGCTGCGTTTGAACCACGTACACCGAGCCGTTGATGAGCCCGCCGGCGATGCGCACCGTGATGCCCGGGTTGCCGTCGCCGTCGGTGTCGACCACGCGCGGATCGGTGCGGCTCATCGGGAGCATCTCGCCCGCCGAGGTGACCGGGTTCCACCCCACGGCGACGGCGCGCGCCGCGCGGAGCCAGCGCCACGACGTGCCTGCGCGTTCGAAGGTGATCGGCGCCGTCAACGGAGCGATGGCCTGCACGGCGCGGTCATCGAGCGAGGTCTGGCCCAGCGCGCTGCGCTCGAAGGTGACCCGGCACGCGCGCTCGGTGAGGGTGAGCGCGTCG
>CAISKJ010001353.1 GCA_903885885.1 uncultured delta proteobacterium | reverse complement strand
CCGGCGCTGGCGACCTACCGCTCGCGGTGTGCGGCCGCTGCGACGGTCGACATCCTCGTCGCGACGCACCTCGAGCTCGCGCCCACGGTGGCGCAGCACGTCGAGGCGGTGAAGCCCATCGTCCGCGCGCGCGCTGGCGCGTTGGGCACCACGCCCGAGGAGCTCGGCAAGCTGCTCACCGGCGCCAGCTCCATCACGAAGGATCCCCAGGCGTGGGCGACCGTCGTGAAGGTGCTTGGCGGGCTCGCGGGGGCAACCGACCGCGCGTCGGTCAACGCCGTCGCGAAGCAGTACGGCGCCGCCGTTGGGAAGCTCCCCGAGGCGCTCAAGACGCAGATGAACACGGCGCGCGCGGCTCGCATCGCCGCCGTGTCCGCACCCGCGAACGACGACGCGGCCGCGCAGTTCGAAGAGGAGATCAAGCGCGCGGCGACGATCCCCGACCTCGAAGCCGTCAACGACAAGATCACGGCCGCGGTGAAGGCGGGCACCGTCACCCCGGAGCAGGCGCGGGCACTCGTGGCGCTGTACGACAAGGCCGCCACCGCGCTCGAGCGCGAGGTCGCAGCGTGAAGGCCTCGGCGTCGAAGCTCGAGCTCCTCGAGCGCTGCCCGGCGGCGGGGGCCCTGAGCGCGGCGTGGTTCGAGTCGACGCCCGACCAGATCGCGGGCACCGGCCGCCACCGCTTCATGCAGCGCGCCGCCGAGCTCGGGCGCGACGCGGCCCTCGTCGAGATCCCGGCCGACGCGCCGTGGCGCGCGCAGTGCGAGGCCCTCGTGCTCGACGACGTGCCCGCGGGCGACTACGAGCTCGCCTACGCCTACGACACGGCGACCGACACGGCGCGTTTTCTCGGCCCCTGGCTCGACCGCGCCTACGACGTGAGCGCCACCGAGGTGAGCGGCACGGCCGACCTCGTGTGCCCGCCGACCGCGGAGCGCCCCCGGTGGCTCGTGGTCGACTTCAAGGGCGACGACGACGTTGCGCCCGCGACGGTCAACCTGCAGGTCGGGTTCTACGCACTCGCAGTCGCGCGGCTCTACGGCGTCGACGAGATCGACGTGGCCATCGGCTACCTGCGCCACGGGGGCGGTATCCGCTGGGACCGCGCCACGCTCGGGGACTTCGACATCGAGGCCGTCGCCTCCCGCGTGCGCGATGTGGCGAGCCGCATTGCGACGGCGCGCGCCGCCCTCACTGCGGGCGCGGGGCTCGACTACGCCGTGGGCATGCACTGTCGCTGGTGCAGCTCGCTCACGTTCTGCCCGGCGAACACGGCGACGGCGCGCGCGTGGATCGCGGGCGACGCGCCGTCGACCGACGCCCTGGCGAAGCTCAGCGACGAAGACGCCGGCCGCGCGTGGGCCCTCTCGAAGGCCCTCGAAGAGCAAGTCGAGCGCGTGCGCGCGGTGCTTCGCGAGCGCGCGCTGGTGCGTGGGCTCCCACTGCCCGATGGCGAGCGCCTGGTGCCCGTCGAGACCGCCACGCGCACGCTGGTGTTCGCCCGCGCCGAGGCCGCGCTGCGCGCGCGCTTCGGGGATCAGGTCGACGCGTTCATCGAGCGGTCGTTGACGAACGAGGCCGTGACGAAGCTCGCGAAGCAGTTGGCCGCGGGCAAGGGCCAGAAGAAAGCCCTCGACGGGCTGTGGTCGGAGCTCGAGGGCGCGGGCGCGGTGAAGCGCGGCGCGTTCGTGCAGCTCCGCGTGAAGAAACCCAAGGGCGGCGCGGCCCCTGTCGACGCGCAAGACGGTGAGTCGTGACAGTGAGAGTCGCCAGGGCGAAGGGCAAGCGCACCAAGAACACCGTCACGTCGCCGCCGCAGGAGGCCGCGGCCCCGGAACCGAAGGTGCCGTGCACGCGCCTCGTGTGCCTGCGCGTCGAGCACGAGGCGTGGGCGACGCTCAACGCCACCGCGAAGCGCATGCTCCGCGCGCCCATCGCGTGGCGCGCGAGCAAGAACGGGCCGCGCGCGATTCCGCTCCTGTGGGGCCTCGGGCGCGAGGCCTACGCGTG
>CAISKJ010001352.1 GCA_903885885.1 uncultured delta proteobacterium | reverse complement strand
GCACGGCGTTGAGGCCGCCCACGAGGTCGGTGCCGTTCACGTTGAGCCCATCGGAGAGCACGAGCACCGCGCGGAGCTCGGGGCCCACGAGGGACTTCGCCAGGGTCTCGCCGGCGGCGCGGGAGCCCGCGGCGTTCTCCACCGAGGCCTGGGCGTACCCGAGGCGCGTCTTGTCGAAGCGCGCGACGGCCACCGACACCGACCCGTCGTGAATCTGCGTGCCGTGGATCTCACCCGCCGTCGAACACCCCACGAGGAGCGAGCGGGGATACACCGCGCGGAGCTCGTCGAGGGCCTCGGGCTTGTCGATCACCTCCGTGGCACCGAACGCCATCACCAGCGTGGAGGCCGAGTCGAGGTCGGCGCTCGGGCGCACCTTCCACCCGGAGCCCCCCTCGTACGAATAGGTCACCAGCTTCATCGTCGGTCTCCTTTACGAAACGCCCCGGTCGCGTGGAGCGCTCTCCATTGGGTCTCACGTTTCCTCTACGGCGGAGCTTCGAAGAGCTTGAGGCCGGCGACTATTTTATTTTTCATGTCCGACGGCGATACACCCCGGGGCCGCCGCGCGGCACCTCGACGGGGAGCGGGGGTCAGCCTTCGGAGGCGGGGCCGTCGCTGAGGCTGCGCTCGCTGGCGCCGCGCTCGCGGTCGAAGATGCGATAGAGGGTGCGTCGGTCGAGGCCGAGGATGCGCGCCGCGCGCGACTTGTTGCCGCCCACGAGCGTGAGCACCTGGTGGATGTAGCGCCGCTCGAGCTCGGCGAGGGTGACCAGCTCCTCGGCCTGCTGCGGGAGCGCCGCCACCTGCTCGCTCTGCTGGGCGCGCACGCGCTCGGGGAGGTCTTCGACCATCACGTGGTCGAAGCGCGTGAGGGCCACGGCGCGCTCGACGCAGTTCTCGAGCTCGCGCACGTTGCCCGGCCAGCGGTAGGCGAGCAGGCGCTGCAGGGCCGCCGGCGCGATGCCCACCACCTTCTTGGCGAAGCGCTCGGCGAAGCGCGTCACGAAGTGCTGCGCCAGCACGGGGACGTCTTGCACGCGCTCGCGCAGCGTGGGCACCTCGAGGCCCACCACCGCGATGCGGTAGTAGAGGTCCTCGCGGAAGCGCCGCGCGCGCACCTCCTCCTCGAGGTCGCGGTTGGTGGCCGCGATGACGCGCGCGTCGAAGGCGATCTCCTGGTTGCCGCCCACGGGGCGCACGGTGCGCTCTTGCAGGGCGCGCAGGAGCTTGGCCTGCATCTCGAGGGGCATGTCACCGATCTCGTCGAGAAAGAGCGTCCCCCCCTTGGCCTCGAGGAAGAGCCCCGTGCGCGCCACGCGGGCGTCGGTGAAGGCCCCGCGCGCGTGCCCGAAGAGCTCGCTCTCGAGGAGCTGCGGCGGCACCGCGGCGCAGTTGATGGCCACGAAGGGCCCCTCGCGGCGCAGGCCCATCTCGTGGATGGCGCGCGCGACGAGCTCCTTGCCCGTGCCCGACTCGCCCTGCACGAGCACCGTGGCGTCGGTGGAGGCGACGCGGGCCACCATGTCGAGGATCTCGCGCATCGCGGGCGACGAGCCGATGAGCTCGCGCGACGGCCGGATGCGAATCACCTCTTCGCGGAGGCGCCGCACCTCGTTGCTCAGGCGCGCGTGCTCGAGGGCGCGCTCCATCGACAGGGTGAGAATGTCGAGTTCGAAGGGGCGCACGAGAAAGTCGTAGGCGCCCGCCCGCAGCGCGCGCACCACCACCTCGATGCTCCCGTGCCCGGTGAGCACGATCACCGGCGCGTCGGGCAGGATCTGCCGCAGGCGCTGGCAGAGCTCGATGCCGTCCATGCCGGGCATCTGCACGTCGGTGAGCACGAGCGACACGTCGTCGTGCTGCTGGGCGAGCGAGATCGCCTCGGGCGCGGAGCGCGCGAGCAGCGGCACGCGCGCTTGCTGCCGAACGAACTCGGCGAGCAATTCGCCCGCGTCGTCGTCGTCGTCAACGATGAGCACGCGGGCTGTTTTCTCGGCAGGAAGCATTGGGGTCACGTCCGTCGCGGCGGCGAAGTATGAGG
>CAISKJ010001351.1 GCA_903885885.1 uncultured delta proteobacterium | reverse complement strand
CTCGAGATCCTCGACGCGATCCCCGAGGGCGAAGACATCTCGCTCTACCAGCACGGCGACTGGGTCGACCTCTGCGAGGGCCCCCACGTGCCCAGCACGAAGTGGCTCCAGGGCGTGAAGCTCACGGGCGTGGGCGGCGTGTACTGGCGCAACAAGGAGGGCAACCCCTACCTCCAGCGCATCTACGGCATGGCGTACCCGACGCAGAAGGCGCTCGACGCACAGCTGAAGCAGCTCGAAGAGGCGAAGGCCCGTGACCATCGCAAGCTGGGCAAGGAGCTCCAGCTCTTTATGTTTCACGAGTGGGCCCCCGCGTCGCCCTTCTTTCTGCCCCGCGGAGCCTTCGTCTACAACGCGCTCATCGGGTACATGCGCGCGCTCTACGCCCGCTACGGCTACAGCGAGGTGATCACCCCGCAGGTGTTCGACAAGGCCCTGTGGGAGCGCTCGGGCCACTGGGAGAACTACCGCGACAACATGTTCATCGCCTTCGGCAGCGACGCGCTCGAGCCGAAGTCCGCGAAGAACGCCGCGCAGCTCTCGGAGGTGTTCACCGCCGACCACGAGGCCCTCGAGAAGCGCCTCGGCGAGGCCAGCGAGCGCGTGGGCTTCAACTACGTGTGCGGCTGCAAGGCCATGAACTGCCCGTCGCACTGCCTCATGTTCGGCGCCGACCGCAAGAGCTACCGCGACCTGCCGCTGCGGCTCGCCGACTTCGGCCGCCTGCACCGCTACGAGCGCTCGGGCGTCACCCACGGCCTGTCGCGCGTGCGCACCTTCTCGCAAGACGACGCCCACATCTTCTGCACCCTCGAGCAGATGGGCGAAGAGATCAAAGCGTTCTTCGAGCTCCTCTACGAGGTGTACGGCGCCCTCGGGATGACCGACGTGAAGATCCGCCTCGCGACGCGCCCCGAGACCGGCTACATCGGCTCGCTCGAGAGCTGGGCCGCCGCCGAGAAGTGCCTCGCCGACGCGGTCACCGAGTCGGGCCGCACGTACGAAATCTCCGTCGGCGAGGGGGCCTTCTACGGGCCCAAGCTCGAGTTCCACGTCACCGACGCCATCGGTCGCTCGTGGCAGCTCGGCACGCTGCAGGTCGACCCCAACCTGCCCGAGCGCTTCGGCCTCGAGTATGTGGGGCCCGACAACCAGCCGCACCGGCCCATGATGCTCCACCGCGCCGTGCTCGGGTCCATCGAGCGCTTCCTGTCGGTGTACATCGAGCACACGGCGGGCGCGTTTCCGGTGTGGCTCTCGCCCGAGCAGATCGTGCTCGTCACCGTGGCCGACCGGCAGATCGACTTCGCCCACACCGTCGCGAAGCGCCTGCGCGCCGCGGGCCTGCGCGTCGTGGTCGACGCCACGAACGACAAGCTCACCGCGAAGATCCGCAACGCCTCGCTCCTCAAGCCGCCGTACATCGGCGTCATCGGAGACAAAGAGGTCGAGAACGACGGCGTCACGCTCCGTAAGGGCCGCGCCGACCTCGGCTTCTCGACGGTGGCCGACCTCGTCGCGAAGCTCACGGCCGAGTCGACGCCGCCCGCGCGCGCCTCGTCGTAGCCGCCCCCCCGCCGCACCGCGCAATCCCCTGTAGACAAGGCGCGTTCGCTTGACGCACGCGATCCGCTGTTGTTTCCATCTACGCGATGGAGCCACGAACCGCCGAAGATTTCTTTGGTCTCGTGGGCTACCAGCTCGATGGCAAATACAACATCGAGGCCGTGGTCGCCCGCGGCGGCTTCGGGGTCGTGTACCGCGCGCGCCACGCGGTGCTCCACACGCAGATCGCGGTGAAGGTGCTGCGCGTGCCCGACGACACGTCGAGCGCCGCGCGCGAGCGCTTCCTCGAGCAGTTCGTCGAAGAGGCGCGCATCGTGGCGCTCTTGCAGCACCCGTCGATCGTGCGCGTCACCGACTTCGGCGTGTCGACCATGCACGACAACTCGCAGGCCCCGTGGATGGTGCTCGAGTGGATCGAGGGGCAGACCCTCGCCGCGAGCCTCAACGCCCGCAAAGGGGCCGGGGGTCGCTCGCCGCGCGAGTGCCTCGACGTGCTGCGCCCCGTGATCGACGCGCTCGCCACCGCCCACGACGCGGGCATCGCGCACCGCGACATCAAGCCCGGCAACATCATGCTGCCCGCCGAGCGCACGGCGGCTCGTTCGCGCGGCGTCACGCGCGCGGCGCCGCCGGCCGCGTTCGCCCGCGTGCTCGACTTCGGCATCGCCAAGATCATGGGCGAGGGCGACGACGGCCCGGTCACGGGCCTCACGCAGACGCACTCCGTCGCGCCGTCGTTCTCGCCGCGCTACGCCTCGCCCGAGCAGGCCAGCGGCACGCGCACCGGGCCGTGGACCGACGTGCACGCCCTCGGCCTCATTCTCACCGAAATGCTCACCGACATCGCGGTGTTTCCCAGCGCCGACAAGATGGAGCTGCACGTCAAGGTGATGTCGCCGACGCGCCCCACGCCCGCGCAGTTCGGCGTCGACGTGGGCGCGTGGGAGCCCGTGCTCGCGCGCGCCCTCGCGCTGCGCCCCGCCGATCGGTACCCCAACGCGGGCGAGCTCCTCGCGGCCCTCGAGGCCGAGGTGCCCGAGCTGGGGCGCCCCACCACGCCCGACCCGCCCGTCGCCGCGCCCGACGCCGGCAACACCGCGCGGCACCGCGTCGCCGCGGTCGACACGGGCCCCACGCTCTCGCCCACCGAGCGCGTCGCGCGCTCGCCCCGCCGCG
>CAISKJ010001350.1 GCA_903885885.1 uncultured delta proteobacterium | reverse complement strand
GCGTGCGCGGCCGTCGCGGCATCGTGCACGTCGGCACCTGCCGAGCGCCCCGCGCCCGTCGCGGCGCCCGGCGTGGCCATCATCGACGACGAGATTCAGTTCGAGGCGCCTGCCGAGAAGCCCGCACCGAAGGCGCCCGAAACGGTCGTCGAGAAGCCTTCGGTGAGCGTGCACGAGAAGGTCACGGCCCCCGTGCTCACGCCCGCCGCCGACGCACTCGTTCAGGCCGTGGCGCATTCGGTCGAGCAGCGCGTCGCGGGCCTCGGCCTCACGCCATCGCAGGTCGAGGCGGTCACCGCCCTCACCCGCGACGTGGTCGAGCGCGTGGTGTGGGAGGTCGTCCCCCAACTCGCCGAGACCATGATTCGCGAAGAGCTCAAGCGCCTCACGGCCGACTGATCCCCCGGCCCTCCGCCGCGCCTTCCACGGCCCGCGCCCTCCGCGCGCGGCCAACGTCCCCTCCACATCGCAGCCGCCGCAATGGGCCCCAGCAGGGAGTCGCTGGCCGCTCGCGCGCATCGCCAACCACACCTCGCCGTGGCGACGAGCCGCGCACCCGCGCCCGCCGCACGTTCGTCCATCCAGCCACCGTGCCGATGCGACCCGTGCGTGCGCCTCGCGTGGGTTTGCCCGTGCGCACCCCCGCAAAGGGGGCTCGCCGTCGATCCGCTCGGCATTCATACCTGGCTAAAAGCACCATACAGAGACAAAATACGATTGATTACAATGGCTTACAGTCAATTAACGATTTGAAAACTCATGGAGTTTTGGCTGCAAGCAATCCATTGTTTTCTACCTCAAATGCAGAAGCTATCTACTTATAATTACATCACAATACGGCAAATCGATGGATCGAGCTCCGATTCCGCTTGCGATGCATTGTCAGCGACCGGTCCGCGGGGCCCGTTCAGGAACACGTCGCATACTGGCGCCGCGTGAGGGGGGCGCGTTACGTCGTCGCCCGTGGGTGCACTCTTCGAAGTCGTGGCGCCATCGGCGGAGCGAGGGGCGCGCTTCGACCTCGGCCTCCAGCGCCTGCGGAGCCCCACCGCCGTGGGGCGCGTTCACCTCGCGATGCACGCCACGGCGACCGGCGCGGTCGGCGTCGTGCGCGAGGTCGAAGCGCCGCGTGACCCCTCGCTCGACGCCCGCCTCGGCGCGCTCGGCGATGCGCTGATCGCCGTACGCGACCCCGCGTTCGTGCGCATGTTGCGCCTCGCGCGTTCGATCGAAGGCTCCACGCTGGGCATCGTCTGCGAGTACGTCGAAGGGCGCCCCGGGCAGAGCCCCAGCGAGTCTTCGGTGCGAGCGCGCGCGGTGCGATCGGCGGGCGTTGCGCTCGTCGATGCGCTCGGGCGACTCGCGACGGAGCACACCCTCACACACGGCGCGATCAAGCCCTCGAACCTCCTCCTCGGCGCGCTCGGGCCGACCGGCGCAACCATGCCCGTGCGCGTCTTCGACCTCGGCGTCGGGGCCCTCGGGCGCGCCCTCACCGAGCACCTTGCAGGCCCCGCGACGCCGGCCTCGCTCGATGCCGCGTTCGCGCCGGCCGAAGGGGTCTCGCGCCTCGGCGGCGGCGTGCTCTGCACGGCCACAACCTGGGGAGCGCCGGGCTACGTCCCCATCGGCCACTTCGCCGCCGCGGCGCCCCCGTCGGCGGGCACCGACCTCTTCGGCGCGCTCGTCTCGTTGTGGGAGCTGCTCACGCAGGCGCCCCTCGTGGCGTTGCGCTCGGCGCCGGACGGCGCGCCGTGGTCTGCCCGCGCGACGCGCCTCGCGCTCTCCGCCGACGACTGGCTCGCACGCTTCGTCGACGACGGGGTGCGCCGCGACGGTCTCCGCGCCTCGCTCGTCGCGGCCATGCCCGACGCGCACGCGGGCGCGATCGGCAACTGGGTCGACCTCTTCGACCAGTGCATCGCGCAGGGTGCGGCCGACCCCGCGAGCCTCGATGCACAGGCGCTCCGCGCGTCGCTGGCGGCCCTCCCCGATCCCCACGCGACGGCCTCGACGCTGCCCGTGGTGACCATCGAAGAACCCGACGGCGCGCTGCTCCCGACGGTGATCTCGCTCGAACCCGGACGCGAGTACCGGGCCGAGGTGGTACTCGACTACTTCAGCGGCGAGTCCGACGCCGAGGCGAGCGCGCGCACGCTCCGCTTTCGCCACGCCTCGATGCTGGGCGAAGGCGCGATGGGG
>CAISKJ010001349.1 GCA_903885885.1 uncultured delta proteobacterium | reverse complement strand
TCCCAGTGGGGGCGGTCGAGGGCTGCGCAGAAGCCCTTCCAGAAGGTGTCGGTGAAGACGGCGACGGTGATCCACCCGTCGCGGGTCGCGAAGGCCTGGTAGGGGATGGCGTGCGCGTGGCCCGAGCCCTGGGGGCCCATGTCGTCACCCGCCATCATCCAGTTGGAGGCCGCGTACGAGAGCAGCGACACCTGGCAGTCGACGAGGCCGAGGTCGATAAACTGCCCGCGCCCCGTGCGCTCGCGCGCGAAGAGGGCGGCGTTGATGGCGATGGCCGCGTAGAGCCCGCCCGCGAGGTCGCCGATGGGAACGCCGCAACGGACCGGCGCCGCGCCGGGCTCACCCGTGAGGCCCATGACACCGCCGCGCGCCTGCAGGGTGAGGTCGAAGGCGGGCAGGTCTCGGTCGGGGCCGGTGCGCCCGAAGGCCGTGATGCCGCACGAGATGATCCTCGGGTTGCGCGCCGAGAGCGAGGCGTGGTCGCAGCCGAGGCGCTCGGCGACGCCGGCGCGAAAGTTCTCGATGACCACGTCGCAGCCGACGGCGAGGTCGGCGAGCACGGCCCTCCCCTCGGGGTGCGCGAGGTCGAGGCACAGCGAGCGCTTGTTGCGGTTCACCGAGAGGAAATACACGCTCTCGCCGTGGGCGAAGTGCGGGCCAACCTGACGGATGTCATCGCCCGTAATGGGACGCTCGACCTTGATCACGTCGGCGCCGAGGTCGCCGAGGATCATCGATCCGAAGGGGCCCGCGAGCATGCGGGTGAGGTCGAGCACACGTACGCCGCGGAGCGCGTCGAGCATCGTGGTGTGACTTTCTCTGTCAGGGGCAGACGCGGGCGAAGAGGCCCGCCACGACGGAGCCCCGCGCGCCCTCGGCGCGGGTGAAGCCGACGAGGCCGCCGCCCCACGGGTCGGCCGCGCTGACGCGGATCTGCACGTCGGGCGACGTGGTGAGCGCGCGCGTCTCGCCGAGCAGCCCGTCGGGGCCGAGGCGCCAGGCCTCGAGCTGGTCGCCCGTCTCGAGGGTGCGCACGGCCACGACCTGGATGCCGACCCGGCGGCCGCGCGCGTCGGTCTGCAGGAACACCTGCGGGTCGCGGGTGTTGCGCTCCATGCGGCGGGCCCGCACGCGCACGGCGCCCTCGTGGTCGACGGCGGCGAGGAGGGTGCCGCCGTCGCGCGCGTCGAAGGCCACCACGGCGCCGCGCTCGTCGACTGCGAGCGCGTGGGCGTGGCCGCGCAGGGGCTGATCCCACACGCGGGTGCGCCACAGGAGCTCGCAGGCGTCGTCGAGGGCGACGACGTCGAGCGCGCGCCCCTCGCCGGTGGCGCGGTCGTCGGTGGTGATCACCGCGCGAAACCCGCTGCGCCAGGGCACCACGGAGCGCGGCTGCACGCCGTCGGGGCAGCGCCGCGGGGCGCCCGGCTCGCCGTCGACGGTGACGAGGCGCAGGGTGGTGGCGCCGTCGCTCTCGGCGAAGAGGGCCGCGGGCTTCGTGGCGTCGCGGGGCACCATGGCGATCTCGCCGCGCACGGTCGCGTCGAGCGCGAAGGCCTCGCTGTCGGCGTGGCCCGAGAGCACGCGAAACACGCGCGGCGGCGACGCGCCCTGGTGCGGCGCGACGGTGACGTAATACGTCCCATCGGACCAGGTGAGGGCGACGCGGGCGGGGGTGGAGGGCTCGTCGACGAGGGCGATGCGGTCGCCGCGCGAGGTGCCGTCGAGGTTGAACTCGCGGAGGTACAGGGTGGGGCCGTCGGCGATGACCGAGGCCCAGCCGTTGCCGTTCCAGGTGAGGGCGCGCGAGGTGACGCCGGGCTGCGTGGCGGCCGTGCACTGGGGCATGGCGGGCCGCGGGCGATGGGCGCTCGCGCACCCGGCGAGCGCGGCGAGCACCCAGGCGCGCTTCATCGTCGCACTTGGGCGCGCGGGATGAACACCGACGCCTGCCACGGGCCCATGGGGGCCACCACGCTGCCGCCGGAGCCGACGGTGACGACGCGGTTGGTGTCGGAGAGCACGTCGACGAGCTCGGTGCCGGGGGCCGCGGCGGTCATCATGGGCGATCCGCCGGTGCGGTCGGTGCTGGTCTCGGCCGTGCCGTCTTTCGCGTGAATGACCACGAGCGCATAGCTTTGCCCGTCGACGCGCTCGAAGGCCATGATGCCCGCGTCTTGCTCGGCGCCGATGTGCGTGGTGGTCCAGCGCACGTTCATGGTGCCGCGGCGCAGGGCCTGGTAGGTGCGGCGGGTGTTGATGAGCCGCCGCGTCCACCCGAAGGTGCTCACGGAGTTGTTGGCGCGGCGCTCGTCGGTGGCGAAGTTGGTCTCCCACATGCGTTCGCGGTTCGAGGGGTCGTTGCCGCCGCGGAAGTCCTGCTCCGTGCCGTAGTACACGCAGGGGATGCCGTCTTCGGTGAGCAGGTAGGCGAGGGCCGCGTGGAGCCGCGGGCGGAAGCGCTCGACGTCGCGCGGGTTGCGGATGTCGACCACGCCCGAGGAGCAGTCGCGCCCGCCGCGCGAGATGTCGCCCGCCACGGTGGGGTTGAGCCCGTAGAGGAATCGCGACACGTCATGGTTGTCCATGAAGTTCACGAGGAGCTGCCGCGGGGCGATGCCCACCCCGTTGGGCTGCGGGGTGGCGCTGTAGTTCATCTGCCGGTCGCGGAGCACGTTCTCGACGTCGCTCGTGTTGCCGTCGCCGCACTGAAAGATGTTGTCGAAGACGCGGTACTTCTGCGGGAAGTAGAACACCGAGTCCATCTCGTTGGGGTTGGTGTACGAGCCCACGAGGCGGTCGTCGCCGTCGAAGGCCTCGCCGAACATGAAGAAGTTTCGCTTGCCCGCGGCGGCCGCGAGGCGGCGAATGTTCGACGCGAAGTACTGCCAGAACCCGTGGTCTACGTGCTTGAGCGTGTCGATGCGAAACCCGTCGAGGTCGAGCATGCGCACCCAGCGCCAGTAGGCGTCGACCATGGCGCGGCGCACGTCTTCGCGCTCGGTGGCCACGTCTTTGAGGCCGCCCGGAAAGTCGCCCATGAGCACCTGCTCGCCGGGCTGCGAGTCGACGTTGTCGTACGCCGTGATTCGCCCGCGGCGGTGGTACCCCTCGGGGCGCGCGAGGATCGACTGGCTGGGCACGAGATCGCTCCGCGGGGCCACGCGAAAGATGTCGGGCATGTTGAAGAACACCACGGGCGCGTCGCCCGCGGGGCCCAGCGACGTGAAGGCCTGGACGGGGCCGCGGCTGTTGAAATCGGGGTCGTACTCGGTGGTGCGGCGCAGCGTCGACCCGAGGCCGCCGGGGTTGCGGTACGGGTAGTCGGGCCCCGAGCCCTCGACGTAGTCGTCGGGCCGCCCGTTGTTGTTGATGTCGTAGAAGAACATCTGACCCATGTGATTGGTCACGATGTCGAGAATCACCTTGATGCCGTTGTCGTGCGCGACGCGCACCATGCGGCGCAGGGTGGCCAGGTCGCCGAAGTGGGGGTTGAGCAGCGACAGGTCTGACGCCCAGTACCCGTGGTAGGCGTCGAAGCCCGCGTCGGTGTCGACGTTGCGCACGATGGGCGAGATCCACAGCGTGGTGACGCCGAGCTGCTTGAGGTAGCCCATGCGGTTGATGACGCCCTGCCAGTCGCCGCCCTGGTAGCGCCCGAGGGCGCTGCGGTCGATGCGGATGTCGTTGCTCGTGTCGCCGTCTTCGAAGCGGTCGACGAGGAGCTGGTAGATCACCTCGTCGCGCCAGTCGGTGGTGGCGTTGGCCGTGAGGGGGACGTTTTCGCCCGCCACGTCGTCGAGGTCGCTCCAGCAACCGAGGGAGGCCGCGCACGCGACGGCCAGCGACCCGAGCATCATCCGCGTCTTCACGGCGCGGGATCGTACAAGCAATGCCTTCGCCGCGTCGACGCCTCTCGTGCGACCCTCCGCCGCGCGATGGAGACCTCGTACTCGCCTTGGATTCTCGACCCCGCGGTGCGCCACCTGAACCACGGATCGTTCGGGGCCACACCCCGCGCCGTGCTCGACGCGCAAAGCGCTTTGCGCGAGCGCATGGAGCGCAACCTCATGCAGTTCTTCGTGCGCGACTGGGAGCCCCGGTTCGACGCGGCGCGCGCCGCGCTGGGGGCCTTTCTGGGCGCCTCGGGCGACGACCTCGCGGCGATTCCCAACGCCACGGCGGGGGTGAACACTGCGCTGCGCGCGCTGCGCCTCGCGCCCGGCGACGAGCTCCTCGTAACCGACCACGAGTACAACGCCTGCGCCAACGCGCTGCAGGCCGTGGCCGACGCGGCGGGGGCGCGCGTGGTGGTGGTGGCCGTCCCGTACCCGCTGCGCGACGCCTCGGAGGTGGTCGAGGCGATCATGGCGCGGGTGACCGATCGCACGCGCCTCGCGCTCGTCGACCACGTGACGAGCCAGACGGCGCTGGTGCTCCCCGTCGAGCGCATCGTGCGGGAGCTGCGCGCGAGGGGCGTCGAGGTGCTGGTCGACGGGGCGCACGCGCCGGGGATGGTTCCGCTCGACCTCGACGCGCTCGGGGCGGCCTTCTACACAGGCAATTTGCACAAGTGGGTGTGCGCCCCGAAGGGTGCCGCGTTTCTCCACGTGCGGCGCGACCTGCAGCCCCGGGTGCACCCCCTCGCGATCAGTCACGGCGCCAACTCGACGCGCGTCGACCGCTCGCGCTTTCGCCTCGAGTTCGACTGGACGGGCACCGACGACCCGACGCCCTTTCTCGTCGTGCCCGACGCGCTGCGCGTGATGGGCGCGATGCTCCCCGGCGGATGGGATGAGCTCCGCGCGCGCAACCGCGCGCTGGCCCTCTACGGTCGTGACGTACTCTGTCACTCCCTCGGGGTGAGCCCTCCGGCGCCCGACGCGATGATCGGCTCGATGGCCACGGTGCCGCTGCCGGCTTCGCTGGTGCGCGCGCCCTCGACCCGCGAGCCCGAGATGGACCCGCTGCAGTGGGAGCTTCTGCGCGCGCACCGCGTCGAGGTGCCGATCATTCCGTGGCCCGACATGGAGCACCGGCTCGTGCGCGTGTCGGCGCAGCGCTACAACCGCCGCGACGAGTACGACGCGCTGGCGGCGGCGCTCGGCGCGATGGTGTGATCACGCCGGGGCGCGGGCGCGCCATGCGGCGACGGCCGCGAGCGTCTCGGCGAGCACGTTGGCCGCGAGGAGCGACGTGATGCCGTTGAGGTCGAGGTCGGGCGAGACCTCCATCACGTCGCAGCCTACGACGCGGAGCGATTTCGTGGCGCGCACCATGGCGAGCGCCTGCCACGAGAAGATGCCGCCGGGCACGGGCGTCCCGGTGCCAGGGGCCATGCTCGGGTCGACGGCGTCGACGTCGAAGGACACGTAGAAGGGCGCCTCACCCGCGAGCGATTCGATGCGATCGATGACCCCGTCGAGGTCGCGGTGCACCTGCTCGGCGCTCACGACGGTGAAGCCCTTGTCGCGCGCGAAGGCGAGGTCTTCTTTGGCGCCGAAGGGGCCGCGGATGCCGATCTGCACGACGTCGTGGGGGCGCAGGAGGCCCTCTTCGACGGCGTTGCGAAAGATGGTGCCGTGGTGCGGATCAACACCCCACGCGGGGCCGTAGGTGTCAGAGTGCGCGTCGAAGTGAATGACCCCCAGCGGGCCGTGCACCTTCGCGAGGGCGCGCAGCACGCCGAGGGTGCAGGTGTGGTCGCCGCCCACGAAGGCGGGGATGGCGCCCGCGGAGGCGATCTCGTAGGCCCGCGCCTCGATGTTGGCGAGCGAGAGGGCGAGGTCCATGGGGACGCAGAGCACGTCGCCGCCGTCGGCGCAGCGGAGGTGCGCGAAGAGGTCGAGGCCCGGGTCGGGGTGAAAGCCGCGGGTGAGCGCGCTGGCGGTGCGAACGCCGCGGGGGCCGAAGCGCGCGCCGGGGCGAAAGCTCGTGCCGCCGTCGAAGGGCGCGCCCACGACGAGAACATCGACGTCGCGGGGGTCGTCGTGGAGCGGGAGCCGCAAGAAGGTGCTCACGCCGGCGAAGCGCGGCACGAGGCGCGGAGACACGGG
>CAISKJ010001348.1 GCA_903885885.1 uncultured delta proteobacterium | reverse complement strand
GACGCGGCGCGGCCGGGCGTGTTCAGCGAGGCGCTCCGCGGCGCGCTCGACGGGCTCGGGGCGCGTCACGCGGGCGCGGCGGTGGCCTCGGGGCGCGTGCGCGCGCTCGGACGATCGGTGATGGCGCTCGAGGCGCCGCGCCCGTCGGCCGCGCTGTGCGACGCGATGCGCGGGCGCGGGTGAGCCGCGCAGAGACTTGTCGCCCAACGGCGCGGACGCGCGTGCGATACTCGCCGCGAAGCGATGACCAGCCGTGGTGATGAGGCAGTTGGCGCGTCGGGGCGCGCGCGTTCGGGAGGTGTGCTTTGAACCGGCCCACGCCCGTCGCAGAGGCGCGCAAGCTCGCCGCGAGGGGCGCGTGGTCGCAGGCCGCGACCGCGTGGCGGCGCATCGTCGAGCGCACCCCCCGCGACCTCGAGGCGTGGGTGGGCCTCGGCCACGCGCTGGCCTACGCGGGGCGCTACCCCGAGGCCGTCGACGCCTTCGCCGCCGCGATGCAGCACGGGCTGCCCGCCGACGCGGTGGCCGCGGGCCTCGGCGTCACCTTCTGCCTCCGACAGCAGTACGACGTGGCCTGCGAGAACCTCGAGCTCGCGGTCACCCTCAACCCGAAGAACCGCGCGGCGTGGGGCAACCTCGTCGTCGCGTCGATGCGCGTCGGACGCTTCGCGCGCGCCATCGAGGCGGCCCAGGTCGTGCTCGCCGACGACCCGCGCAACCTCAGCGCGCTCGGCGGCCTCGGCTCGCTCTACAAGGACTCGGGGCGCCCCGACGAGGCGGCCGTGTGGTGGCAGCGCGCCGTCGACGCGTCGCCCGCCGACCCGACGCAGGTCTCCAACCTCCTGTGGACGCTCCTGCACTCCGACACGGCAGGACCGTCGTCACTCCTCGCGCAGGGACGAGAGTTCGACCGCCGCGCCGCCGCGCTCGCCCCCGCGCGTGACGCCTTCAAGCCGCGCGCGCCGCGGGCGGGCGCACCGCTTCGCGTCGGCTGGCTCAGCGGCGATCTGCGCAACCACGCGGTGGGGCAGTTCGTGGTCCCGGTGCTCGAGCGCCTCGACCGCGCGCGCGTCGAGTCCTTCGTGTACGCCACGTCGCACTTCTTCGACGACTACTCCGAGCGCGCGAAGCGCGTGTCGCGCGCGTGGCGCAGCGTCGCCTCGCTCGACGACGACGCCCTCGTGGCCGCGATGCGCGCCGACGCGCTCGACGTGCTCGTCGACCTCGCGGGGCACACCGACGGCTCGCGGCTGGCGGCGCTCGCGCGTCGCGTGGCGCCCGCGCAGGTGAGCTGGTTGGGCTACCCCGGCACCACGGGCCTGCGCACCCTCGACTACGTGCTCGTCCCGCCCGACCCGGTGCTTCTCGCGGGCGCGTGGTGCTCCGAGGCGCCGCGCGCGCTGCCGGATTGTTACGTCGCCCGCGACGTCTCGCGCGTCGCCCTCGAGGCGCCGCCGATGCCCTGGCGCACGAACGGTCACCTCACCCTCGGGTGCCTCAACAACTTCTCCAAGGTGAGCCCCGCGTGCGTCGCCGCGTGGTCGCGCATCCTCGCGGCGGTGCCCACGGCGCGCCTCGTGCTCGTGGTCAACGGCAGCCGCGACAGCGCGCGGAGCCGCGACATCCGCGCGCGCTTCGAGGCCTGCGGCGCGGCGCCGTCGCAGCTCGACCTGCGCGAGCGCATGACCTACGAAGCGTACCTCGCCACGTGGCGCGAGCTCGACCTCGCGCTCGATCCCTTTCCGTTCAACGGCGGCACCACGGGCTTCGACTCGCGGTGCGCCGGCGTCCCCTTCGCGACGCTCGCGGGCCCGTCGCTGCATCAGCGCATGGGCGCCAACCTCTTGCGTCCCCTCGGCCTCGACGCGCTCGCCTTCGAGTCCGTCGACGCCTACGTCGACGAGACCGTCGCGCTCGCGCAGCGGCCCGAGGCGCTCGAGTCGCTCCGCGCGCGGCTGCACCGCACCCTCCCCACGAGCCCCCTCGTCGACGTGCCGCGCTTCGCGCGCGGCCTCGAGCAGGCGCTCATCGACCTCGCGCGACCCGCGAGATAAAGCGCCGCGGAGCCCCACCCCGATGATCGACGTTGTAAGCGCCACGCGCCTGTCTGAGAGCATGTTCTGGAAGTCGTCGGCGCTCGGCCTCTCGCTCACGCGCCTCGCGCGCGACGGGCGCTTCCGGGCCCACGTGGCCTTTGAAAATTCGCGCGGCCTGCCCGAGGTGTACAACGCTCGCCTCGACGCCGCCGACGCCGCCGAGCGCGTGGTCTTCGTGCACGACGACGTGTGGCTCGACGACTACTTTCTCGCCCAGCGCGTGGCCGAGGGGCTCGAGGTCTTCGACGTGATCGGCGTCGCCGGCAACCGCCGTCGCACGCCCTTTCAAGCCGCGTGGATCTTCCCCGACGGCAAGCTCGAGCGCGACGACGCCGCCAACCTGTCGGGCGCGGTCGCGCACGGCGAGGATCCCTTCGGCGCGATCTCGTTCTTCGGCGCCACGCCCGCGCCCTGCGAGCTCCTCGACGGCGTGTTTCTCGCGGCAAACACGGCCGCGCTGCGCGAGCGCGCGGTGCGCTTCGATAAGCGCTTCGATTTTCACTTCTATGACATGGACTTCTGTCGCAGCGCGCGCGCCGCGGGCCTGCGCCTCGGCACGTGGCCCATCAGCCTCACGCACCAGAGCGGCGGGGCCTTCGCCACCCCGTCGTGGGTCGCGCGCTACGAGACCTACCTCGCGAAGTGGAAGGGCTGAACCGCCGCCCGCCGCGGGTCTACGGGGCGCTGTCATAGGCGCAGCGCACGCCCTGATCGTAGTCGTGAAAGGCCGGGTGCTGCCCCTCGCGCCAGGTGGCGCGCATGCGGTCGACCTGGTCGTTGTTCCACCCGCCGCCGCGGGTGACGCGGGCCGAGCCCTCGGCGGGCCCCGCGGGGTCGCGCGCCACGCCCGCGGGGTACGCGGGTGCGTACCAGTCAGCCGTCCATTCCCAGACGTTGCCCGCCATGTCGAGGGCCCCGTAGGGTGACGCGTTCTGCGGGTGCGAGCCCACCGGCGAGGGCCCCACGCCGTGGCACGACTGCGCGGTGCCGTCGGGCGTCCAATCGGCGCGCTCGCAGCCTGCGGGCGCCTCGTTGCCCCACGGAAAGCGCCGCCCGTCGGTGCCGCGCGCGGCGAGCTCCCACTCGGCCTCGGTGGGGAGGCGCCCGCCCTGAAAGCGGCAGTACGACACCGCCTGCTCCCAGTCGACGCCCGACACGGGCACGTCGCCCTGCGCCTGCGTGGCGCGCGCGGGCGAGCACGCGCCGGCCGTCACGCACGCGGTGTACGCGTCGATGGTGACCTCGGTGCGATCGACGCAGTAGGCGTGCAGCGTCACCTGCCGCGAAGGGTGCTCGTCGGGCGCGCCTTCGCCCTCCGGCGAGCCCATCACGAAGGCGCCGCCGGGTACGAACACCGCCCCGTCGGGGCAGCGCGACGGGGCGTTTGTGGCGTCGGCGCCCGCGTCGGCGTGCGCGCGCCCGCGCATCGCGCGCCATCGCAGGCCCACCGCGTTGTCGGCGGCGGCGCGCGTGCGGCGCGTCGATGAAGAGCTGGAGAAGAGCCCGCACGCGGGCGCGAGCGCGGCGAGCGCGGCGAGGGTGGCGACGGCGTTGCGG
>CAISKJ010001347.1 GCA_903885885.1 uncultured delta proteobacterium | reverse complement strand
GATCGGCCGCATTCAAGCTGGCGTGGATCACGTGGCGTCGACGCCACCGCGAACGCGCGCGGCAGTGCAGATACCGTCGACTGGGAGCGACGTACCAACCGCGCGGACGAACGCGAGAAGATCGCCCACCATAACTGCGGCTGTAGTACTAGCGTACCGCGCGCACGGTGCGAAGAGAACAGGCGCCGCGAGGGGCGCTCGCAGGCGCGCGCGTCGCACAGAGGGGTTCACCGCGGGGGCGCGGCGTGCTCCCATCGGGGTCTCTCCAAGGAGCCCTCGCATGGCGAAGCCCGACGCCCCGCGCGCCCGCGCGCCCCGCCGCACGGTGATTCATGGTTGACCCGCTCCGCGTCTGCGCCCGCTGCGGGACGCTCCCCCACGGCGACGCCTGCCCCGCGTGCGCGGCGCCCGCGCGCCTCGTCGACGCGCCCCCCGACGACGACGGCGGGTACTGGGTGCGCGTCGAGGCCGCCCTCCGCTGCGACCGCTGCAAGCTCCTCACGCCCGTCGACGGCGTCGACGTGGGCGAGCGCTACCGCTGCGCCCACTGCGACTACGAGCAAGACGTGCTCGTGGACTCGTTCGCGGAGGGCCTCCGCGAGGCCCACGGCGTCGGCGACCTCGCCTGGCCTCCGCCCGACGGCCGTCACCCCGACCCCGACTGTCCCCTCCCCGACGACCTCCCGCAGCGGGTCGCGATCGGCGGCCCCGCCGCGGCGCTCCTCTGGGCCGACGGCGGCGTGCGCATGACCGTGCGCGTCGGGTGCCCCCTCTGCGCGCGCTGCGCCGCGCCGCTGCGCGCGCACACCGCCGCGGGCAAGACCCTCGTGCGCTGCGACGCGTGCGGCGCGCGCGACGTCTACACCCTCCCCGAGCGCCACGCAGAAACGCTCGCGGGCGCGCTCCTCGAGGCGTGGCGCGCGCGCGACGCCGACGAGCCCGCGCCGCGTCCCGTCACCGTCGTGCGCGAGGGGGCGCGGGTGCTCACCCTCCGCTGCCCGCAGTGCGGCGGCGCGCTCGATGCGCCCGACAGCGCGCGCGTCGTGTGCCCCTACTGCGCGACCGTGTGCGCCGTCGAGGCCCCGCTCCAACGACACTTCGCAGAGAGAGAAGTCGCCACGGCGCCCCTCTGGCTGCGCTTCAAGGGCCCGTCGCCCGCGCGCCTCGCGCTCCAGAAGACGCTCGCCCCCGCCCTCGCGCGGGCCCGCAAGCGGGCGCGCAAAGACGCCCTCCGCGCGCAGCCCCCCGTCGCCCGCGCCCCGCAGCGCGCGAAGCGTTCTCCGCCGCCGAGCGCCCCCGCCGAGGGAGGCAACGCCACGCCGCTGTGGGTGATCCCGCTCGTCGTCGCGGCGGTGGCCGCGGCCCTGATGGCGCTCGGCCGCTGATCGTCGCGACCGCGCCGCGGGCTACCGGGAGGCGGTCGCCCTGCGCGCCGGGGCGGGCGCTTGCACACGCGTGTGCGAGTCGCTCTGCGGCGCTGCGAACTACGCGCGCGGGCCGCTGCGACGCACGTCGAAGGCACCGTTCGAACCCTTCGAAGAAGCCCATGGCGCGGCGCGCATCGTCGCAAGCGCGTACGACGACTTGACCTGAATCAACGCGCTGCCTTCGCGGGGCGCGACGCGAACCATTGGCGAAAGCGCGCGATGACCTCTTCGACGTGGGCGGGCTCGTCGGGCTCGAGGAGGTTCTCGATGCCGAGGCCCCGCAGCGCCGCGAGGGCGAGGTGCACGTCGAGGTCGTCGGGGTCGCGCCCGAGGAGCGTGGCCATCACCGCCCGCTGCGCGCGGTTCTGCAGGGCGAGGGCGTGGCGCACCTCGGGGTCGTCGGCGGACCCGGCGAGCAGCGCCACGAGGATGCGCGAGCGCTTGCGGTCTCGCAGGAGCGTGCGCACGAGCTCGTAGAAGAGCTCCTCGGAGGCCGCCGCGTCGAGGGGGCCGCTGCGCGCGAGCACGCGCTGGAGCTCGCCCCGCGCGCGCTCCCCCAGGCGCTCGAGCACCGCCACCACCAGGTCGCTCTTCTTCGGAAAGTAGTACGTGAGGTGCCCCTGCTGGAGCCCCGCCTCGCGCGCCACGCGCACCTGCCCGAAGCCCTTCGCACCCTGCGTCTCGAGCACGCGCACCGCCGCTTCTACGATGCGCGCTCGCACGTCGTCTGCCATGGCCGTAGTTCGCCACGTTCGCGCGCCGCCCTCAATCACAACTTGACCGCGGCTTTGTATACATACAAATATCCCACCCATGACGCACCTGCGACCCCTCGTGTTCTCTCTCGCGCTGCTCGGCTGCGGCGCCTCGTCGTCGCCCGCCGCGCCCCCTGCCGCGACCGACGCCTCTTCCGACGCCTCTTCCGACGCGACCGCCGACGCGGGGCTCCGCGCGATGGTGCGCGGCCAGCGCTACTGCGAGGTGCTCGCGGGCTCGGTGTCGGGCGCCAATGTAGCGCTCGACGTGTACAACACCTTCGGCCTCAACGACTGCCCCGACGCCGCGTGGCGCGCGCTCACCGTGGCGGCGCTGCGCGCCGAGCTCGGCGTGCCCGTGGTGGTGCTCAACGGCCCCCGCTACTGGCTCATCGACGCCTTCGAAGCGGGCATGGTGCTCGACCCCGCGGTGCGCACGATCGGCGGCATCGCGATGCGCGTCGCGGGCCGCGTCGAGGTGCCGCTCGCCGTGGCCACCGCGGGCAACTCGCCCTACGCCGACCGCACCATCCGCCGCGACTCGACCGTGCGCTTCTCCGCGGGCTCGCGCGTGTACGAGCTCGTCGACAACGCCAGCCACGTGTACGTGATGCAGTCGTACACGGTGCAGCGCGAGGCGCAGACCGAGGCCACCCTCGCCGAGCTCGGCGCGCGCCTCACGCTCCCTACGGGGTGGCGCTTCCGCACCCGCGTGCTCGACGCCGACGTGCGCATCGTGGCCGAGGGCGGCATGGCCACCGTGACCACCGACGACCTCGGCAACACCTACCAGCGCTCGCTGCAGACGCCCTGAGCGCGCCCCCGCGCGGCTTCAGAAGATGGGGCCGCCGCGGGTCGCGGGCGTGACGTGGCGCATGCGGCCCATGGTGGGGTGCGGGTGCGGGCGCGGACGCGTCGTGGTGGTGGCGTCGGGCGCGTGCGGCGCCGCCGTGGGCTGCGTGGGCGTGTGCGGCACCGTCGTGGGCAGCGGCGACACCTCGACGGCGTTGCCGTCGGACTCGATCTGCGGCACCACGGGCGCCGTCGGAAGCACCGTGCCCGTGGAGGTGACGGCGGGCATCTGCCCCGGCGCGTCGACGCGCTCGGGCGCGCGCGTGGCCGGGTGCGCCGCGACGCCGAGCGCCAGGCCGATCTCGCGCAGCGCCTCGCGGGCGTGACCCTCGCGGGCGGTGCTCGCCGCGG
>CAISKJ010001346.1 GCA_903885885.1 uncultured delta proteobacterium | reverse complement strand
TGCGTACAGGCGGCGACGAGGAGGGCGGCGAGGGCGACGGGGGAGCGCATCGGCGCGCCAGCCTACACCCGATGCGCGCGTCGACGGGGCGTCCGCGCTGCGTCGCGGGCCGCTGCCGCGACAACTGACTGGAGCGCGCCGCGCCGCGCGGCATCGCTTGACAGAGCACCCCTTCGCCCTTCGGAATGTGCGCCGAGCTCCGGCGGGTGCGAGCGTCCCCACGCATTGGGGGCGTTCGCCCACCGACGTTGGGGCCACCGGAAGGGAGCGTCGACGAAACCCCATGAACAGGTTGAAACCCATCGGCCTCGTGACGAAGGCCGCGATGAGCCTCGCGGCCCTCGCGCTCATGATCGCGCCGCGTGAAGCGAGCGCGCAGTGCGACTGCTCGGGCCCCAACACCACGGTCACCGACGGCGCGACCTACGTCTGGGACGTGAGCGGCAACGGGTCGGTGTGCAACGGCACCAGCGACGCCTACGACGTCGGCCAGTACCTCACGGTGAACGGCACGGCGTTTCCGTTCTCGACCCGCAGCACCGAGCTCTCGGGCCGTCAGGTCGTCACGGGGCCCGCGGTGCTCGCGGCGCTCAACGTCACCCGCAAGGTCTACGTTCCGCCCGCGTCCGGCGCGGGCTGGGCGCGCTTCCTCGAGGTGCTCGAGAACCCCACCGCGGCGCCCATCACCGCCACGATTCGCATCCAAACGAACGCAGGCTCCGACGGGGGCACGGCGATCTTCTCGTCGTCGTCGGGCGACACCGCCTTCACCGTCGCCGACCGCTGGCTCACCACCGACGACGGCGACGGGAGCGGCGACCCGAGCCTCAACCACAACTTCTGGGGCGCGGGCGCGGCGGTGCCTCCCACCGCCGTCACCATGACCGTCTTCGACTGCGCGGGCACGCAGGGCCCCGCGGTCGACTTCCCCGTCACCGTCCCCGCGGGCGCGACGCGGGTCATCATGCACTTCGCCGGGCAGAGCGCGAACCAGGCCACGGCTCAAACCTCGGCGCGCGCCATCGACGCGCTCCCCGCCGTGTACCTCACGGGCATGACGGTCACCGAGATCAACGGCGTGCTCAACTGGCGCCTCTGCGACTCCGTCGACCGCGACGGCGACGGCCAGAGCTGCGCCGCGGGCGACTGCAACGACTCCGTCGTCGCCATCAACACCAGCGCCCCCGAGCTCTGCGACGGCCTCGACAACGACTGCGACGGCCTCACCGACGAGGGCTTCTGCCGCATCGGCGGCACCTGCTACGCCAACGGCGTCGTCGACGCCGCCAACGCGTGCCAGTTCTGCGCCGCGCCCGCCACCGCGAGCGCCGCCACCGCGTGGACGCTCCGCACCGCGGGCACCGTCTGCCGCGCCGCGACCGGCGCCTGCGACGTGGCCGAGAGCTGCACGGGCGCGTCGCCCGCGTGCCCCGCCGATGGCTTCGCCCCGACGACCACCGTGTGCCGCCCCACGCTCGGCCCGTGCGACCCCGCCGAGACCTGCACGGGCGCGTCGCCCGCGTGTCCCGCCGACGCATTGGCCCCGTCGGGCACCCTGTGCCGCGCCTCGATGGGCGTGTGCGACCTCGCCGAGCGCTGCACGGGCGCGTCGGTCGCCTGCCCCGCCGACGCATTGGCCGCGGCGGGCACTGCGTGCCGCGCCTCGACGGGCGCGTGTGACCTCGCCGAGGCCTGCACCGGCGCCGCCGTCGCTTGCCCCGACGACAGCACCTACGCCCCCGCCACCACCGTGTGCCGCGACGCCGCGGGCGCGTGCGACGTGGCCGAGCGCTGCACCGGCGCCTCCAACGCGTGCCCGGCCGATGCGTTCCTCCCGGCGACCACGGTGTGCCGCGCGTCGACCTCGATCGCCGCCTGCGACCCCGCCGAGACCTGCTCGGGCGTCGGCGTCGCGTGCCCCGTCGACACGGTCACCCGCGCCCCCGCCGCCGAGGTGTGCGACGGCGTCGACAACGACTGCGACGGCGTGAACGACGACGGCTTCGACGTGGGCGCGGCGTGCTCCGTGGGCGTGGGCGCCTGCGTCGCGACGGGCGCGCGCGTGTGCGCCGCCGACGGCAGCGGCACGACCTGCGGCGCCACCGCGGGGGCGCCCGGCGCCGAGGTGTGCGACGGCGTCGACAACGACTGCGACGGCATGATCGACGACGGCTTCGAACTCGGCGCGCCCTGCACCGTGGGCATGGGCGCGTGCCGCGCCACGGGCACGCGCGTGTGCGCCGCCGACCGGAGCGGCGCCGTGTGCAGCGCCACCGCGGGCGCCGCGGGCGCCGAGGCGTGCGACGGCGTCGACAACGACTGCGACGGCATGACCGACGAGGACCCCGCGGCCCTCTGCGCGGGCAACACGAGCGGCGCCGCCTGCGTGCCCTCGATGATGGACGCCGCCTTCTGCGGCTGCACCACCGACGCCGACTGCGGCAACGGCACGAGCGGGCGCATCTGCAGCGCCGACACGCGCCGCTGCGTCGACGGCTGCGCCGTGGGGATGGGCCGCAACGGGTGCCCCGCGGGGCAGTTCTGCACCAGCAACGACCCCGCGCGCACGGGCACCTGCACCACCACGTGCAACTTCGACGGAGACTGCACGGCGCTCTCCGCCGCGAGGCCCCACTGCCTCACCTCCGACGCGGGCGCCGCGAGCGTCTGCGCCGAGTGCGCCACCGACGCGCACTGCGCCGGCCGCTCCGACAACCGCGCGCGCTGCATCGGCGCCGACAACACCTGCGCCCAGTGCACGGCCACGGCGCGCGAGGCCTGCGTCGCGTCGGGCCTCGGCAGCGCGTGCCTCTCGACAGGCCTCTGCGGCTGCACCAGCGACGCCGACTGCGCGAGCGACCGGCGCTGCGACACCACCGCGAACGCGTGCGAGCCGCGACCGGTCGTCGACGCCGGCACCGACGCGAGCACCGCCGACGCGAGCGCCGCCGACGCGAGCACCGCCGACGCGAGCACCGCCGACGCGAGCGACATCGGCGTCGACGGCGGCGCCTCCGGGTACACCGGCGGCGGATGCGCCTGCCGCGCGAGCGCTCCCGCGCCGACGCGCGCCTCGGGCGCCTGGCTCTTGATCCTCGGCCTCGCAGGCGCGCTCCAGCGCCGCCGCCGCGCGCGTCGCGCGTAGGCCTCTCACCCCCCGCCGCTCGTCTCTGCGATCACTCCCACCGCGTCGACCCGCCGTTCGGCGCGGACGAATCATCGTTTGTTCGTATATCTGTCGGCTTCAAAACGAAGATAAGACCCTCTCCCGCGGCGCCGACGCACGGCATCGGCGCGCACGCTGGGAGAGGGGCACCCGATGGGCTGCGCGCCGACGCGTCAGTCGAGCATGGACGTTCTTCGCCTCGTCGCGATGGTGGCGGTGTTCGTCTACCACCTCGACGCGTCGTCGCCGGTGCCCAGCTTCACGCGCCGCCTGGGCGACGTGGGGATCACCCTCTTCGTCATGCTCTCGGGGTACGGGCTCGCGCGCTCGCAGGGCGACCGCCCGGTCTCCTTCGGGGCCTTCATGGCCCGCAAGGCCTGGCGCATCCTCCCCTCGTACTGGCTCAGCCTCGCGCTCATCGCGCTGGGCCTCGCGGCCTTCACGCACAAGCGCCCCACGGGCCTCTGGGCGGCGCACGCCTCGGGGCTCCACGCCCTGTGGCCCGCGAGCCCCTGGGGCGCCACGGTGGCGGCCAACCTCTGGTTCCTCTCGCTCATCATGGCGCTCTACGCGCTGTTCCCGTGGCTGCACCGACGCCTCTCGAGGGCGCCCCTGTCGCGGGGCCTCCACGGCCTGCTCGCCTCGCACTGGCTCCTGTGGCAGGCGGCGCAGCACCTCCCCGGCGCCTCGCGCCTGCTGCACTACCCGGGGATCCAGTACGTCTCGCCCTTCTTCGCCTTCAACGTGCTGCCCTTCGGCCTCGGCGTGCTCCTCGCGCGCGTGGCCGCGGGGCGCTCGCGCTGGCCCGTGCTCGCCGCCGCCACCGCCGTCGCGGCGTACTACGCCCTCCTCGGTCTCCACGACGTCGCGCTCGGCGTCGCCACCTTCGGCGCCGTGACGCTCACCCCGCCGCTCCCGGCGCCGCTCGCCCGCGGCGTCGCACGCATCACCGCGGCCTCCTACGAGTTCTACCTCCTGCACCACGTGCTCATGGGGCCCCTCTACCGCCGCTGGGTGATGCACACCCACGCCGCGCCGCGGTGGCTCTTCGCGCTCGCCTATGCGACCGCGGTGCTCGCCCTCGCCGAAGGGGTGCAGCGCGCCGCGGCGTGGTGCGCCGACGCGGTCGCGCGCCGCGCCATGTACGGTACGAAGACACCGCCCGCGCCGGCCCGTACGCTCCCGCGGTAAGCCTTGTGTCGCGAGCGCCGCGCGCACTACGGTGGAGCTCGGCTCACTGGAAGTGACGCCTGTGTGGAAGGGGTGTCTCGCGATGCGATTTGTTTCAACCTGGGTATGGATCGTCGCCAGCGTCGTCGCGCTGGCGGCCTGCGACGGCAACCCCGTCGTCGGCGGAGGGAGCGACGGGGGCGCGGTCACCGACATGGGGCCGCAGTGCTCGATGGGCCAGTCGGCCTGCGGCGCCACCTGCGTCGACCTCATGGCCAACCGTGACAACTGCGGCGCCTGCGGCACCGTCTGTCAGGGCGGCACCGTCTGCATGATGGGCCGCTGCATCACGAGCTGTCCCACCGGGCAGAGCCTCTGCGGCAGCCTCTGCGTCACCACCATGACCGACCGCGCCCACTGCGGCGCCTGCGGCGTCACGTGCGCCCGCGGTCAGGTGTGCTCCAACGGCGCCTGCGCCGTCGAGTGCGCCGCCGACCTCGCCATGTGCTCGGCCCCCGAGGCGCCCGACGCGGGCGTCGACGGCGGCACGCAGGCCTACTGCGCCAACGTGCGCATCGACCGCGACAACTGCGGCGGCTGCGGCACCCGCTGCGCCTCGGGCCAGGTGTGCGTGGGCGGCGCCTGCGTGCTCTCGTGCGCCGAGGGCACCACCAACTGCGGCGGCGTCTGCCGCGACGTGCAGACCGATCGCAACAACTGCGGCACCTGCGGCACCGCCTGCGCCGCGGGCCAGGTGTGCTCCGCGGGCACCTGCGCGCTCTCGTGCGGCGAGGGCACCACCAACTGCACGGGCACCTGCCGCGACATCGCCACCGACGTCAACAACTGCGGCGCCTGCGGCAACGTCTGCCCCTCGGGCACCGTGTGCTCGCGCGGCACCTGCACCGTGTCGTGCCTCGCGGGCCTCTCCGAGTGCGGCGGCAGCTGCCGCGACCTCCAGAGCGACAACAACAACTGCGGCACCTGCGGCACCGCCTGCGCCGCCGGCCAGGTGTGCTCGCGCGGCGCCTGCACCGTGAGCTGCGGCACGGGCCTCAGCAACTGCACCGGCACCTGCCGCGACGTGCAGACCGACCGCCTCAACTGCGGCGCCTGCGGCACCGTCTGCGCCTCGGGCCAGGTGTGCACCGCGGGGGCCTGCGTCACCTCGTGCACGGCCGGTCAGAGCGACTGCGCCGGCACCTGCCGCGACCTCACCACCGACCGGCTCAACTGCGGCGCCTGCGGCATGACCTGCGCCGCCGGTCAGGTGTGCTCCGCGGGCACCTGCGCCGTGTCGTGCGGCGAGGGCACCACCAACTGCAGCGGCACCTGCCGCGACCTCGGCACCGACAACGGCAACTGCGGCGCCTGCGGCCGCACCTGCCCGTCGGGCCAGCTGTGCTCGAGCGGCGCCTGCGCCGTGTCGTGCCTCGCGGGCACCACCAACTGCTCGGGCGTGTGCCGCGACCTCACCACCGACAACGCAAACTGCGGCGCCTGCGGCACCGTGTGCCCCGGCGGTCAGGCCTGCTCGGGCGGCCGCTGCATGGTC
>CAISKJ010001345.1 GCA_903885885.1 uncultured delta proteobacterium | reverse complement strand
TCGACGCGGAGCACCCAGCGACCGCCGACGCTCCAGGCCGCGAGCGCCGACGCGAGGGCGGTGCGCGCGCTGCCGATGTGGAGCGCCCCCGAAGGGGTGGGCGCGAAGCGTCCTCGTTCGATGAGCGGTGCGGTCATGACGTGGTAGGGTCGCGCGGGTGCGCAGCAGGCCCGCGCTCAAGGTGTACATCGCCCCGTCGCCCGCGCGGCCCGGCGACCCGTTGCAGGTGTCGGCGGTGCTCACGAGCAAGCGCGCGACCCCGGTGTCGGCGGTCGAGTTCCGGCTCCGGTGCACCGAGCGTACGACCGTACCGCAAGACCGCAGCGCGACGGTCTTCGAGGAGCAACATTTCTCGCTCGTCGCGCGCCACGAGGGCAAGCTCCTCACGCCCGGCGAGCACCGCTACGGCGCGCTCTTCCCGCTGGCCCGCTCGACGCCCGCCACGTACGCGAGCGACCTCACGCGCATCGCGTGTGAGCTCGAGGTGCGCGTCGAGATCCCCTGGTGGGTCGACCGCACGGGGCGCTACGCGGTCGAGGTGCAGCCGCGCGCGGTCGTCGGCGTCAGCGCGCAGCCGCAGCTCTTCGCCACGGCCCGCCGCGGCCCTCAGGGCAAGGAGCTCTACGCCGAGTGCTCGCTCGACTCGGTGCTCCTCGAGCCCGGCGGCGTCGTGCGCGGGAGCATCTCGTTTTCGAACGTGAGCGCCACGCGCGTCGAGCGCGTCACCGCGGCCTTGTCGCTGAGCGAGGTCCAGCACGCCGGCGGATATCGCCGGAGCTGGGTGCAGGGCCGCTACGATTTCGTGCTCCACGAGGGGCGCGTCGTCGAGGGCGAGCCCATCCCCTTCGGCCTCGCGCTGCCGCGCAGCCTCCCCGTGAGCGGCCGCACGCGCCTCGTCGACGTCGCGTGGACGCTCGACATCGCCGCCGAGGGCGCCTGGCGCACCACCGCCCTGCTCTCGATCCCGGTCACCCTGCTCCCGCCGGGCTCGCTGCCCCGCGACGGCGTGCGCGCCCTTCCGCCCGCCGTGGGCCGCGACCGACGCCGCCTCGTGTGGACGCCCGTCGCCGCCCAGCTCGAGCTCACCTACGACGCCGCCGCCGACGCGATCCGCGGGCGCGCAGGCGACGTCGAGCTCGCCATCGCCGTCGAACAGCGCGTGCGCGACGGCCTCTTCACCACCGCCACGCTCTCCTGGCCCCCACTCGGAATCGCCTTGTCCATCGGCCCTTCACGCTGGAGCGACCGCTTCACCGAGCGCGAGATCGACGTGGGCGACGCGGCCTTCGACGCGCGCTTCCAGGTGCGCGGCCGCTTCGCCGAGCAGGTGCGCGCCCTCCTCGACGCCGAGGTTCGCGCGCACATCCCCGCCGAGGCCGACGCGCGCATCGACGACGCGGGCGCGTCGCTCTCGGTGGCCGGCGCCCTCGCCGACCCGGCGGCCATCACCTCCTTCGCGCGCGCCGCGGTGCGCCTCGCGCGGGCCTTCGACGCCGCGATCCGCGCGCTGCCGCCGCCCCCGGCGATGCGCCCCTACGCCGACGCGTGGCGCGCCTACGCCGAACGCACGCGCGCGCGCTACAAGCCCGGTCCCTGCGCCGTCGTGGGCGGCCGCTTCGGCGTCGACCGCATCGACGTGGCGTGCCTGTGGGGCGACGGGGCCGAGCTCGCGGCCACGGTCGTGACGCTCCACCTAGACCCCACGCTCGCGGCCGCGCCCGACGAGGCGCAGCTCGCCGAGGCCCTCGCGGCGGTGCGCGCCGTGCGCCCCGACGCGACCCTCGCGGCCACGGCCGAGGCGCTCACGTGCTCGCTCCCCGCGCTCACCGCCGAGCCCGCGACGCTCGAGCCGCTCATCGACGTGGTGGCGCGCGTGGGGCGCAAGCTGCAGGGTCGCGCCGACGCCGCGCCCTATCGGTGACGGTCTCTGTCAGTCGGCGATGAGGGCGCGCGCGAAGTCGATGCCCGTGAGCACGCCCCAGGCGCGGCCGCGGTCGACGGCGATCACGCGGCGCGCGCGGGTGGCGGCGGCGTTGGCGGCCGCGCGGCTCATCGAGGTGCGCAGCGGGAGGCACAGCGTCGCGTAGCTCATGCGGTCTTCGACGGGCGTCGAGCCCTCGTCGTCGCGACACTGCAGCGCCTCGACCTGCGTGAAGACGCCCACCGGAGCCTCCTCCTCGTCGATCACCACCAGGCCCGCCACGTGGGCGTCGCGCAGCTTGTCGGTGGCCGTCGCCACGGTGTCGGTCGCGCTCACCGTCATCACCGGCGTCGACATGAACTCCGACAGCGGCGCCGCGACGCCGCGCGCCCGCACCGCATCCATCGCGTCGCGCGTGCTGAACACGCCCACGAGCGCGCCGTCCTTCGTGACGTACACGCGGTGGATGTGCCGGCTCACGAGCCCCTCGGCGGCCTCGCGCACGGTGGCGTCGGGCTCGAGCGTCACCGCGCCCGCGGTCATCACCGCGCGAACGGGCTTGTCGGGCAGCGAGAGCAGGTGGCCGCGCCGCGTGGCCTCCTCGAGGCGCCCCACGCGCAGGAGGTCGCTGCGAGAGATCACCCCCACGAGCCGGTCCGACGCGTTGAGCACCGCGAGCGAAGACAGCGTGTACTCGCGCAGAATCCGATGCGCGTCGGCCAGCGGGGCGTCATCGCGGATCGTGCGAACGGGCGACGACATGAACTTCGAAACCAGCAGATCCTTCATGACGCCGAATGTGCTCACAACCGCGCGCCTCGTCGAGCGCGATCACGCCCCCTCGTCGATCGCCAGGAGCGCCTCGAGCACGTACGCGCCGGCCGCCACGCCTGCCACGTCCATCAGGGCCAGCGCGATCTCCTCGCGCGTCGCGTCCGACGGGATCGACACCGTGGCCCAGAGGTACCCCGGCGGCCTGCGCCACGCGTGCCCCCGCTCGACGCGAATCTCTTTGTGGCCCGCGATGAGCGTCACGTCGACGCGCGCGGGACGCAACACGTCGAGCACGCGCATCGCGTAGCGAAGCCGGTCGAAGCGCTCGCGTCGATAGCGCCGGACGCGTACGTCCTGCACCTCCCACACGTGGCCGGGGTCGAGCTCGCGCCGGGGGTCGCGCATTCGGGGCGCCGATGTACCGCGTCCGCCGCAGCCGCGCACGACGATTCCCATCACGCGCACATCTGGTAGTCTCCGCCCCCCAATGAAGCGACAGCCCCGGCTCACGAAGAAAGAACGCAAGGCCCTCCTGCCCCCGCGCCCCGCGTCGCGCCCCGTCGGCGACGTGTACGACCCCGCCCTCGGCGCGATGCCCCCGTCGCCCGAAATGGCCGCGGGCTCGCACATTCACTGCGTCGCGTGCGGCAAGCACCTCGACACCGCGGGCGAGGCCCGCGACCGCGCCGCGAAGGGCATCAACAGCAACCTCTGGATGTCCATCCGCTGCGCCCACGGCAGCGAGTTCTACGCGTGCATGGGCTGCACCGAGAAGGCCCGCGCCCTCCTCGACGAGCACGACCGCACGGGCCAGGCCGTGCGCGCCGCCGGCGCATGGCACTGACCGCGGGGGGCGCCATCCCCGCGCACCTCCGCTGGCTCCACGACCTCGCGGTGCCAGCGTTCGTGCCGCACCGCGCGCTCCCCAGCGGCCACCTGCAGACCGTCGCGCTCCCCTTCGTTCGCCCCCCCGACGCGCTCCCCGGCGAGCGCGTCACCATCCCCGTGCACCAGGGCCACCTCGTGGCCCACCTCGACAAGCTCCCGTCGCCGCGCGGCGTCGCGATCATCCTGCACGGCATCAATGGCACCTCGGCCGAATCATTCGTGCTGCGCATGGCGCGCAAGCTCCAGCGCCGCGGCTTCGACACCCTGCGCCTCAACCTCCGGGGCGCCGGCGAGTCGATGACCACCGCGACGGGCCTCGTGCACTCGGGCCTCACCGACGACGTGCGCGCCGTCGTCACCTGGGCCCTCGCCCGCTACGAAAACGTCTCGATGGTGGGCTTCTCGCTCGGGGGCCAGCTCCTGCTCCGCGCCGTCGGCGAGTGGGGCGCGGCGCCGCCGCCGGGCGCGCGCATGGCCGTCGCCATCAGCGCGCCCATCGACCTCGTGCGCTGCTCGGCCTTCGCCGAGCGCGTCTCGGCGTCGGTCTACCGCTGGTTCATCGTCGCCAAGCTCCTCAAGCGCTATCACCGCCTCGCCCACGCGATGCCCCCGGGCTTCAACCGCGAGCGCGTGCGCGGCGTGCGCACCATTCGCCACTTTGACGAGGCCGTGATCGCGCCGCTCCACGGCTTTCGCGACGCCGACGACTACTACAGCAAGGCGAGCGCGAGCCACCTGCTCCCCGCGGTGTGCGTGCCGACGGCGATCCTCCACGCCGTCGACGACCCGCTCGTGCCCATCGCCCCGGTGCTCGACGCGCGCGCCACGGCCTCACCGTACGTGCGCGTCATCGTCACCGAGCACGGCGGCCACGTGGGCTTTCTCGGCGACCGCGTGTGCCCCGGCGACGACGACCGCTTCTGGGCCGAGTGCCGCGCGGCCGACCTGGTTCACGCCGCGCACTGATCGTTCGGCCCCGAACGAGTTCTCAACCCTTCGTTCGCGTACGAACCATCGCCGCTGCATCGAGGCCGCTGCGCGCGGCGGCCTCGGTGCTGATGGTGGGCTGCGTGCTGCGGATCCAGTCGCCCGCGATCGCGAGGTTGTCGTACCCGTCGATCGCGTTGCCCGGGAGGTGCCGCCAGTGCCCCGGCTCGAGCAGCGCGTAGCGCATGTGGTGGGCCGTGTTGCGTCGCAGCTGAAAGGTGTTCCCGTCGGCCTGCGAGAGCACGCGGTCGGGGTCGAAGCGCCCGCGGTCGACGAAGGGCAGGTCGGCGAAGTTGTGCACGATGCGCCGCGCGAGCTCGTCGTCGTCGAGGCCGCCGTCGAGGCCCTCCTGCCCCAGCAGCTCCACCACGCTGCCGCCATCGTTCAGCGCGTCGATGCGGTTGGCGTAGTCGATCACCGTGGCCGTCGGCTGCGGCGTGCCCAGCACCACGGTGTCGATGTCGCGCGGCACCACGCGCTCTTTGAGCCACATGCGCAGCGAGAGTGAGACCACCGAGCGCAGCTTCCACAGCGCCGAGAGCGCGGGGTCGTCGTGCACGGCGCGGCGGTCGGGCGTGGTGAGCAGCAGCGCGCGCAGGCTGTCGAGCGGCAGCGCGCTCACGAGCACGTCGAAGTCTTCGCCCGCGCGGAGCACCACCTCGGGGGCGTCGTCCATCGGGCGCGGGTCGCCGACGGGGTACGGCGCGTCGTCGAGGGGATGGTTCGCCCCCCGAACGATCGTCGGAATCACATGGTCGTCGACGCCGGGAACCGCTTCGTACGAGGCCATCGCGCGCGTCGCGACCTCGGCCACGCGACGCCCCGCGCGGTCGAGCGTAAGGCGGGTGGTTTTGGTACAGAACCGGATGCGCCCGCCGAGCTTCTTCAGGTGCGTGGCGAGCGGCGCGATGAGCACCTCGCTCATGCCGCCGTTGAAGTAGAGCACGTCGCTGTTGGCGTACCCGATGAGGTCTTTGAAGCCCTGCACCCCGACGTAGGCCGACCCCTCGTGGGGATAGTTGTAGGTGAGGTCGAAGATGTACTTGAACCACCCGGTGCTCGTGAGATCGAGGTCGAGCCCGTGGGCCACGCACCACGCGGTGAAGCCGTAGTCGTCGAGCGCCGGCGTGGGCTTCGTCGTGAGCAGCGTGAGGCCGAAGCGCGCGAACCACAGGCCCGCGCGGAGGCGCTGCGACGCGCTCATTCCGCGGTACACCAGCGCGTCGGAGCGCACGATCGAGGCCGCATCGAAGAGGTGCTTCGGCACGCGCAAGAGGTTGAGCGCGCGCGCGCCCTGGTCGTACATGCGATGCACGCCGCGGTTCGAGGTGAACCACCGCGGGTCGCGCACGCTCCGCCCCGCGCGCTCGAGCAGCGCGGGCACGGCGGTGTAGTACCCGAAGAGCGAGTGAAAGCCCGTCTCCATGAGGCGCCCGTCGGGGAGCCGCCAGCTCGCGGCCTTGCCGCCGAGGCGGTGCTCCATGCACACGAGCGTCACGTCGTAGCGATCGGCGCCGCCGTCGTCGAGCAGCGAGATCGCCGTCGAGAGCCCCGCGATCCCGCCGCCCAGGATCAACACCTTCGTCTTCGCCATCGCTCCCCCTATCGCAGCACGATCGCGACCGTCGCCTCGGCGCGCAGCACGCCGTCGTCGGTCGCCGCCACCACGCGCGCCCGCAGGTCGCGCCCCCGCGGGAGGGTCGCGTCGTCGAGCACGGCCACCGACACGTCGAGCCCGGCCTTCACCCAGAGCGCGCGCCCGTCGGGCGTCTCGACCGACACGCGGTAGCGCAGCGGCGCCTCCGGGTCCCAGCCCTTCACGCGCCACGCGATCACGGTGAAGCCCTGCTCCTCGCGCGCCACGGCGAGCGTCACCGTGGGCGTGCGATAACGCTTCACGAGCTCGGTGAAGGCGACGCCCTTCACCGCGCGCCCCTCGTAGGT
>CAISKJ010001344.1 GCA_903885885.1 uncultured delta proteobacterium | reverse complement strand
GGCGCACGCCGAGCTTCTGCTCGAGGCGCGCGAGGCGCCGGCCCACGGTAGGCCGCGGCACGCCGAGCTCGCGCGCCGCGCGGGAGATGGAGCGCGCCTCGACGGTGCGCGCGAAGGTCATGAGCTCGCTGGTCTCGGGCGGTTCGTGCATCTGCATCGTTTTGTAGCAGATGGTGCTCACCCGTGCGCAATGGTGCGCGCCGCGAAACGTAGGCACAGTGCGCTCCGTCGGCGCCGCACCGCGCGCCGCAGGAGCCGCATCGCACCGTGAAGAACAACCTCGCCTACTGGATCACCACCGGCCTCTTCGCCTTCGGCCTCACGGGCTCGGGGCTCATGACCGTGTCGCACCAGCCCCCGATGGTGGCCGCGTACACGCACCTCGGATACCCGATCTACTTCATGACCCTGCTCGGCGCGGCCAAGCTCGCGGGCGTCGGCGCCGTGCTCGCCCCGGGCCTCCCGCGCTTGAAGGAGTGGGCCTACGCGGGCTTCACCATCAACATGGTGGCCGCCGTGTTCTCACACCTCTCGGCGGGTGACCCCGTGGGCAACTCCGTCGCGCCCGTGGTGCTGCTCGGGCTCATCCTCGCGTCGTGGCGCCTGCGCCCCGCCGACCGCAAGCTCGCCGACGCCGCGGCGTAGCCCCCGCCGTCTACGTCGCGACGCGCTCGAAATCGAGGTGGCCCACGGCCACGTCGGCGGCCACGAGGCGCACCGTGAGGTGCTCCCCCACGTCGAGCCCGTCGGCCTTCACCACCAGCCTGCCCTCGACCGCGGGGCGGAACAGGCGCACCCACGTGCCCCGCGCCGTGACGCCCGACACCACGGCCTCGAAGCGATGCCCCACGCGGTCGGCGAGAAAGAGCGCCGCCGCGCTCTTGGCCACCTGGCGCTCGACGCGCGCGGCGTTGGCGGCCATGAGGGTGCAGCGGTCGGCGACGGCCGCGAGGGCGGCGTCGTCGAGGGGCGCCGCGTGGCCGCGGTGGATCGCGTGCAACAGGCGCTGAATGGCCACGTCGACGTAGCGGCGGTTGGGCGCCGTCGAGTGCGTGTACGCCTCGGTGGCGAGGCTGAAGTGTCCGCCCGGCTCGTCCGAGCCCGCCACGCGGAGCACGTACGACGCGCGGCCCGAGAGCTTCATCATCGAGACGGCGATCTCTTCGGCGTCGGCGGGGTGGTCGCGCGTGGCCCCGCGCAGAAAGGCCCCCAGCGCGCGGGCGTCGGGCGCGTCGGGGAGCGCGGCGCCCCAGCGCGCGGCGAGGGCGCCCATGCGATCCCACCGCGGCGGCGGCGGCACCACGCGGCGAATCGACGAGAACCCGCGCGCCTCGAGGGTGCGCGCGACGGCCTCGTTCACGGCGATCATGAGGTCTTCGACGATGGCGCCGGCGGCGGTCTGCGTGCGCGTCACGATGTCGACCACGTGGCCGTCGGCGTCGCGCACGAGCTCGGTCTCGGGCAGGTCGAAGCCCGCGCCGCCGCGCGCCACCCGCTGCGCGCGGAGCCACCGCGCGGCCGTGTGCTGCAGCTTCACCTGCGCCTGGAGCACGGCGTCGCCGGCGAGCTCGTCGGGCACCGGCCCGCCGTCGAGCCAGGGGCCCACGGCGTCGTAGGTGAGCTTCTTGCGGTTGCGCACCCAGGCGGGAAAGTGCTGCGCGGCGAGCACGCGCCCCTCGGGCGACACGTCGAGGGCGGTCACCATTGCGCGCCGCACGCACCCGTCGAGGAGCGAGGTCTCGTCCTCCGAGAGGGCCGTCGGGAGCATCGAGAAGACGCCCCCCGCGGTGTAGACGCTCGTGGTGTTCTGCATCGCGGCGCGGTCCACGGGGCCCGCGGCGGGCGCGTAGTCGGCCACCTCGGCGATGCCCACCATCACCCGCACGAAGCCGTCGCGGCGCTCGGCGTACTCCACCTGATCGAGGTCGCGCGAGAGCTCGTTGTCGATCGAGCTCCAGGGCAGCCCCGTGAGGTCGCGCAGCGCGCCGTCGTCGGCGACGCGGTGCTCGACGAGCGCGCGCACCACGTCGCCCGAGAAGTGCGTGCGAAACCCGCGGTCGATGAGCGCCCGCTCGGTGAGCGTGCGGAGGTCGTCGCGGTCGTCGCGCCCGTTGCCGTCGCGGTCGATGAGGGTCATCGCCGCAGAGGGTGCCAACGACACGCTCCGCGGCGCAATGGGGGGAGAAGAACTCGCGCGCTACCAGGTGCCGACGGAGGCCGCGGGGGCGCTCACCGCGCCGCTCGCGCCG
>CAISKJ010001343.1 GCA_903885885.1 uncultured delta proteobacterium | reverse complement strand
GATGGACCTCCCCGCCGACATCGACGGCCTCGGCGCCCGCGCCGCCTACTGGACCGGCGCCATGCGCATCCCCGCGATGGTGGCCACGGCCGACCACATCATCGCCATGCCGTGCGTGAAGACGCACTTCATCGCCAGCTACACCATGTCGATGAAGAACATGATCGGGATCATCAACCCCCGTGACCGTTCGAACTCCAACAACCTCGGCAACCACAGCACCGCGGGCGACAAGCTGCATCGCCAGGTGGCCTTCATGAACAAGGCGGGCCCCGCCGTGTCGCTCGTGGTGCTCGACGGGTGGACCTCGCTCATCTCCGGCGGCCCCCTCCCCTCGAACGCACCGCCGCGCGCGCCGGCGGGCTGGGTGGCGCAGACCTCCGACGCCCACACCGTGATCATCTCGCGCGACCGCGTGGCCGCCGACCTCACGGGCCTCGCCCTGCTCAAGACCCTCTCGCCCATGTACGAGGCCATCCAGTCGTCGACGGCGCGCGCCAACCGCCAGATGGCCCGCGCGCTCGCCTCGGGCGTGGGCATCACCTCGATGGATCAGTATGACCTCTCGGGGCCGTCGGTGACCAACATCGACATGCTCCGCACCCTCGCCACGGCGTAGCGCTCACCGGCCGCGCAGCGCGGCCCTCCCCACACGACAGAGCTCATTCCACCCGCACTTCGCGCAGTCTTGCGCGGGCCCCGGGGTCTCGCGCGCCAGCAGCGACGCGTAGCTCGCCAGCGACACCGCCGCGTGGTCGGCCACGAAGGTGTCCGCGAGCGTGACGAGCGCGCCCGCCGACGGCACCACGAGGTGCCGGCCCACAACAGGCTCGCCCGCGAGGCGCTCCACGGCGAGGCCGTAGGCGTCGAGCTGCGGGCGGTAGTAGGCGGCCCAGCGCGCGAGGTCGCGGCGCTCCATGAGATGCGTCTTGAGGTCGATGACGTGGAGCCCGTCGGGGCCGCGCACGATGAGGTCGACGATGCCGTGGAGGGCGGTGCCGTCGAGGTCGATGACGAAGGGGACCTCGCTCGCGGGCTCCTCGCGCGCGCCGAGCTCGCCCGCCACCGCGCGCAGGCAGGCGAGCGTGTCGACGATGAGGGCCGCGATGTCGTCGGCGCGCTCGGCTTCGCCCGCCGCGTGAAGCACGTCGTGGGCGAGCGCGAGGTCGCCGTCGGAGGGCGCGTCGGGCATGAGCCGCGCGCGCTCGACGGCCGCGTGCACGAGCTTGCCGAGCCGCGACGAGGGGACCGCCGTGCCCAGGAGCCGCCGCGCGGCGCGCGCGTCGGGCACGTCGCGCACGGCGATGACCGCGCCCGTGGAGCGCGCCATCTCGTGGAGCTCGCCGCGCGAGAAGCGCACGAGTCGAGGCACCTCGGGGCAGTCGGCCACCTGACAGAGCTCCGACGGGGACACCCGTGCTAGGCGCGGCGCCACCTCGTCGATCTCGCGCGGGGGCTCGCGCTCGGGCGCGTCGTCGTCGGCGAGCGCCCGCCATGCGGCGGCCTGCTCGGCGGTGGGTGCGAGGGTTGGGGGTGTGGGCGGTGTTGCGGCGGTGACGGGCGAAGCGACGGTGACGCGCTCGCCGAGCCAGGTGCGCTCGCCGGGCTCGGCGGGCGGAGCGTCGACGTGGGCGAGCACGAGGGAGCGCAGCGTCGGGGTGTTGCGGGCCTCGTCGGGCCACGCGAGCACGAGGTGGTCTCGCGCGCGGGTGACGGCCACGTAGAGGAGCCGCGCCCACTCTTCGCCGAGGCGCCGCTCGCCGTCGAACACGGCGCGGAAGCGCTCGCGCCACGCGGCCACGCCCACGTCGGGCACGAGCTGCACGCCGCACGCGTCGAGCGCGCCGTCGCCGAGGAGCACGGACACGTCGTCGGGGCGCACCACCTCGACGCGCGGGAGCCGCGCCTGCAGACGCTGCGCGAAGACGTCGAGGAGCACCACGGGGTACTCCATACCCTTCGAGGCGTGGAGCGTGACGAGGCGTACGCCGCGCGCCTCGGGCGCCGGCTGCCACGGGTTGGCGCGCGCGTCGCGGTCGAGCGCGAGGAGGTAGTTCTCGAGCGTCGCGCCCGAGGCGCCGTCGAGGGCGGCGCCCGCGCCGAGCTTGCACGCCACCGCGACGAGGGCCGCGAGGTTGGCGCGCACCTGCTCGGAGCCCGCGACGTCGAGGCGCATCGCGAGGCGATCGGCGAGCTCGACGCGCTCGAGCGCGCGCTCGACGGCCTCGTAGATCGGGAGCTGCCGAAAGGCCTTGCGGCACGCGGTGAGGTCGTCGTGGCAGCGCGCGAGGGCGCGGCGTTCGAAGTCGGTGAGCGTGAGGGCGGCGGGCTCGCGCGCGGCGAGGTCGAGGGCCTGCTTCGGCGACCCGAGGCGACGCGCGAGCGCGAGCTGCGTCACGGCGCGCTGCGAGAGGCCGTAGAGCTCGGAGAGGAGCACGGCGGCCGACGCGGCGGTGTCGCGCGGCGACGCGATCATGCGGAACCAGTGCGTCGCGAGGCGTACCTCGAGCGTGTCGTGGAGGCCGCGCGCGGCGAGCACCGAGGCGATGCCGCGCGCGCGCAGCGCCTCGCTCCAGCGGCGCAGCGTGTCGTGGGTGTAGGCGAGCACGGCGCAGTCGTCCCAGCGGAGGGGGCGCGCGAGGCCCGTCTCGCGGTCGAGCACGGGGGTGCCCGCGGCGATGAGCTCGGCGAGGCGGTCGAGGCCCGCGCGCACGCGGTCGCGGCCGTGCGCCACGTCGACGGAGGGGGCGTCCTTCGGGCACGCGCCGCGGGTGTACGCGTTGTCGGCGGTGAGGGCCTCGAACTCGATGCCGTTTCCTTCGAGGAGCGGGCGAAACATCGCGTTGGCGAAGCGCACGAGCTCGGGCCGCGAGCGCCGCGATCGGTCGAGCGACTCGGGCGTGTCGCCGCGCAAGCGCGCACGCTGGAGGAGCGCCGCGAAGAGCGTCGAGTCGGCCGTGCGAAAGCCGTAGATGCCCTGCTTGAGGTCGCCCACATAGTGGACCTCGGCGCCCGCGGCGCGCAGCGCTTCGAAGAGCCGAAACTGGAGCGGCGAGGTGTCTTGAAACTCGTCGACCACCACGAAGGGCACCGTGGCCGCGACGAGCTCGGCGTAGGCCGCCCCGAGGGGGCCGCGGCCCGCGAGGAGGTCGAGCGCCATGCGCTGCATGTCTTCGAAGTCGAGCGCGCCGAGGCGTGCCTTCTCGTCGGCGTAGCGCGTGAGCACGTCGGCCGCGAGCGCGTACACGCCGGTGACGCCGCGGGCCACGCGGCGGCGCAGCTCGGGGTGCTCCCACGCGACGCGGTCGGAGAGCTTCACCAGCGGGCCGAAGAGGGCGCTGAGGGGTCTGGAGAGCTCGGCGCCCGCGAGCGCGAGCGCGTGGTCGTAGAGGTGCCCGTCGCGCGCAGTGAGCGCCGCGCGCAGGGCCTCGTAGAAGGGTTCGTCTTTCTTGAAGGGCGCCTCGGGGTGCGCCGCAAGCTGGGCGCGGGCGGCCGCGAGCGCGTCGCGCAGCGCGTCGTCGAGCGCCGCCTCGTCGGTGCCGGGGCCCATCGCGGCGAGGAGCCGCTGCGCCGCGAGGGAGCCCTCGGCGCGCACGCGCGGGGCGTCCATGCCGACGGAGCGGCACTTCTCGATGAGGTCGCGCACCATCGCGTAGAGCCGATCGAGGGGTGTGCCCGCGTCGCCCCACGACTGCTCCGACAGGCCGAGGCCCGCGCCGAAGAGGCCGTCGAGCAGCGCGTGCAGCTCCGCCTCGCCCGCCTCGTGGGTGAGCTCCGCGAGGGCCGCGCGACGGAGCGCCGCGGCCTGCGCCTCGTCGAGCACGTGCGCCTCGGGCGGAACCCCCGCCGCCAGCGGATACCGCTGCAGCAGCGTGAGCGCGAAGCGGTGGTTGGTGCACACCGACGCGCCGTCGACGCGCGACGCCTCGGCCGCGAAGCCCTCGGCGAGGAGCGCGGCGCGCAGGCGCTCCTGCAGCTCGGACGCGGCCGCTTCGGTAAAGGTGACGGCGGCCACGCGCTCGACGGGGGTGCCGCCGCGCACGCGCTCGACGAGGCGCTGCACGATGCGAAAGGTCTTTCCGCTCCCGGCGCCGGCGGAGACGAGCACGGGCGCGCGGGCGCTCACGGCTCGCCTCCGGGGAGGCGCAGCCTGCACGCGAGGCGCATCGCGCAGTGCGCGCACGGCGACGCGCGCAGCTTCTCGAGCTCGGCAGCGCGCTCGGCGTTGAGCGGCGCGTACGAGGCCCCGTCGCCCGTGAGCGCGTCGAGGGCGCGCGCGATGTCGCCGAGCACGCGGTCGCGGTGCGCCTCGCGGGTGGTGTTCTTGGGCCGCGGTACGTACTCGCCGTGCGCGCGCGACACCGACACCCGCAGCACCGCCGCCACGCCCGCGCCGCTCGACGCCTCGGCCACCATGGGGGCGATCACCGACTCGACATCGAGTCCCGCCTCGAGGAGCGCGGGCGCCACGCGGCGGCCCCCCGAGCGCAGGTCGACGAGCACCGCGGCGCCGCCGAGG
>CAISKJ010001342.1 GCA_903885885.1 uncultured delta proteobacterium | reverse complement strand
GATCGGCCGCGCTGGCGGTGCGGGTGCGCCCCTTCGACGCCGTGGCCTTCGGCGTGACGGCGCGGCGCCCCGTGGGGCACGACGCGCTGCTCACCACCGACGAGGGGCGGCGCCTGGTGCTCGCGACGATGATGACGGCCCGCGAGACGGGTCCGCTGGCGGCCCTCGCGCGGTCGACCACGGCGGCGCTCGCGGCGCGCCTCGACGCCATCGCGGCGCTCGGGCGCGTCGGGGGCGACGAGGCGGTGGCGGCGCTCGGCGCGCTGGCGCTCGACAAGAAGCAGGGCGACGCGGCGTTTCGCAAGGCTGCGTACCGCGCGCTGCGCAGGGCGCGCCGGGTCAACGAGCGCGCGCAGAAGGAGGCGGCACGATGAGCGCTTCACAAGCATCGCGCGCGGTGTCGGTGCGCTACGCGAACCGTAGCGGCGTCGGGTCGACGAGCGATCGCGCGACGGTGGGCCTCGGGCTCGACGACGCGCGCCCCGCGGTGGGCGTGCGCGCGAGGGTGCGGCGCCCGGGGCTCTTCCGCGACGCGGTGATGACCGCCATCGCGGTGCAGGGCAGCGACCTGCGGCACAAGAGCAAAGACCGCACGGCCTATCTCGCCTACCTGATGAAGCAGGGCAAGAAGGCCACGGCGGCTATCTGGGAGGCGCAGAAGGCCTTTCTCGACGAGTCGCTCGCGGTCGACGAGAAGAAGTCGACGGTGCTCGACGCGCTCTTCACCGTGCACCCCGACGAGGTGTCGCTCGAGGTGTTCTCGCAAGACGAGAGCTCGTACGCGCGGCTCGCCCTGCACAACGAGCTCTTCGAGGGGCGCGAGGCGCTTCATGGGAGCACCTTCGTCGACCTCAACGCCGACCTCGTGGGCGCGCTCGACCGCATGCGCACGTACCTCCCGGTGCACCTCGACGCGGGCACCGCGCGCGGCGCGTCGGTGAAGCTCCCCGAAGAGAGTCGCACGGCCGACGTTCCGTGGTCGTGGATCCGCGGCTTCTTGCAGGTGCAGTCGGCGGCCACGCTGCCCGCGGCGACGTGCGAGCTCGCGCCCGTCGACCTCTACAACGTGCTCTTCGCGCTGCGCTCGCGGCGCGCCAAGAAGTCTCCGCGCGCGCTGCGCTTCGAGCTGGTTCCGGGCGCGCCGCCGCGCATCGTGCTCGAGCCGTGGGAGATCGTGCTCGAGGGCCACGGGCCGGTGTACAAGGGCCCGACGCCGCGGGTGATTCGCACCTTCGGGCGCCAGCGGCTCATGGCGCTGATGCGCGTGCTGCCGCACGTCAAGGGCGTGAAGGTGCAGCTCCTGGGCGCCGGCCTCCCGGTGTTCTGGACGCTGGACCTCGGCGTCGGGTCGCTCACGATGGCGCTCACCGGGTGGACCGAGAGCGGCTGGTCGAGCGCGGCCTCCTTCGACGCGCTCACGCCGCCGCGCGAGGCCGCGGGGCTCGCCGACGCGCTCCACCAGCGGCTGCGCGCGCAGGGCCCGATGACGCTCGACGCGCTCGTAAAGGCTTCGAACGCGAGCGCGGTCGACGTGCGCGCGGCGATGCAGCTCGAGTCGCTCCGCGGGAGCGTGCTCTACGACCTCGCGCGGGGCGTGTATCGCCCGCGAGAGCTCTTCCCTGAAGCCGTCGATGCGTCCATGATTCGCTACGGCAACGCGCGCGAGGAGCGGGCGCACCGGCTCCTGGGCGACGGCGAGCGCACGCCCTCGGGCGAGGTGTGCCTCACGAAGATTCACGAGATCATGGGCGAGGGCGTGGAGATTCACGGCGAGGTGATCGACAACGAGGCGCACCGCGGCTTCGCGCCGAGCTTCACCATCGACCTCGAGGGCCGCGCCACCAACGCCGCGTGCGGGTGCCCTGCGTTTCGTCGCGCGGGCATGCGCGAGGGGCCCTGCGAGCACATGATCGCGCTGCGCCTCGCCTTCGCGCGCCGCCGCGCGGAGGAGGAGCGCATGCGGCAGACCCCCGAGGGGCGCAAGCTCATTCGGGCCGAGACGCGCACCTTCGTTCGGAGGGACGCGCAGGGCAGGGAGCAGGTGTACCGCCTCTCGCTCGACGCGCGCGTCGTGCGGGTCAAGTGGGGCGCGCGCAGCGAAGAGGGGCGCGAGCAGAGCCTGTGGTTCGACGGCGACCGCGAGGCGCGCGAGGCGTACTTCGGTCGCATCGAGGCGCTGGCGAACGAAGGGTTTATCGACGCCGAGAGCGCCTACGCCTGAGGGCGCAGACGTTCTACGGTACACACGACACGAGAGGGAGGTGCGACGAGCGACGACGAAGCGAGTGTGAGTGAGAGAGCGCCTCCGACGGGCATCAGCCGATGCGCCTCGTGCGCAGGGGCGATGATGCGTCGCCCCGGAACTCTCCGTGCGTCACCCGCTGCAAGGTAGCCTGTTCTTGGAGATATCATGCAGGGGGTCCGTCCGCGGCACCGCTGTCTGAACCCACGACGCAGG
>CAISKJ010001341.1 GCA_903885885.1 uncultured delta proteobacterium | reverse complement strand
CCTCGCCCACGCCCTCGCCCGACGCCGCGAGCACCGACGCGACGCCCCCCGCCGACACGGCCCCCGCGGAAGATGCAGCCCCCATCGACGCAGCCCCCATCGACGTGGGCCCCATCGACGCCGCGCCCCCGCCCGACGCCGCGCCCCCGCCCGTCGACGCGCCGGCGCAGCGGTGCACGCGCGACACCGAGTGCTCGGGGCTCACGTTCTGCAACCCCGACGGCATCTGCGTGCCGCTCGTGTGCACGCCCGGGCGCCTCGTGTGCAACGGCCCCAACCGCGCGTCGGTGTGCGACGGCCGCGGCGCCACCACGAGCGACGTCGACTGCCCCGGCGGCTGCGTGCTCAACAACTGCATGGGCATGACCGCCGCGTGCGCCTCGCCGCGCGTCGTGTGTGGCGCCGCGTGCGTCGACGCGCAGACGAGCGCGGCCCACTGCGGGCGCTGCAACAACGCGTGCCCGAGCGGACAGATGTGCGCCGCGGGCGCGTGCGTGGCCCCCTGCGTGGCGCCGCGCGCGATGTGCGGCGGCGCCTGCACCGACGTGCTCACGAGCAGCGCCCACTGCGGCCGCTGCGACAACGCGTGCCCCGGCGGGCAGGCCTGCGCCGCGGGCGCCTGCGTGGCCGTCTGCGCGGCCCCCGCCACGAGCTGCGGTGCCGTGTGCGCCGACCTCGAGAACAGCGTGTCGCACTGCGGGCGCTGCAACAACGCGTGCCCCGGCGGGCAGAGCTGCGTCGGCGGGGCGTGCACGGTGGTGTGCGCCGCGCCGCAGGTCAACTGCGGCGGCGTCTGCACCGCAACGCAGTCGAGCGCAACGCACTGCGGGCGGTGCAACAACGCGTGCCCCGGCGGACAGGCCTGCGTGGCCGGCGTGTGCACCGCGACCTGCGCCGCGCCCCGCGCGCTCTGCGCGGGCGTGTGCACCGACCTCGCGACGAGCGCGACGAACTGCGGCCGCTGCGCCAACGCCTGCGCCAGCGGGCAGAGCTGCGTCGCGGGCGTGTGCACGCTCGTGTGCCCGGCGGGGCAGGTCAACTGCGGCGGCGCGTGCGTCGACGTGCAGACGAGCGCGGCCAACTGCGGCGCCTGCGCCGTCGTCTGCGGGACGGGGCAGGCCTGCGTCGCGGGCGCATGCACCGCCTCGACCTGCGCAGCCCCTCGCATGCTGTGCGCGGGCGCGTGCACCGACGTGCAGTCGAGCGCCGCCCACTGCGGCCGCTGCGGCAACGCCTGCGCGAGCGACCAGACGTGCTTTCTCGGGAGCTGCGTGGCCGCGTGCGGCGCGCCGCGCGGGCTCTGCGGGTCGGCGTGCGTCGACCTGCAGGCGAGCGCGCTGCACTGCGGGCGCTGCAACAACCCCTGCGCCGCGGGGCAGGCCTGCACCGGCGGCGCGTGCGGCGCGGTGCCGACGGGGGCGCCCTTCCGCGCCGTGTCGCTCTCGACGACGGGCTGCCGCACGCTCGAGCAGCCCACCGAGGTGGGCGACGACCGCGGGGGCATCACCGTCAACGCGAGCTACGTGTTCTACAACGCTGACGGGCGCTTCGCGCGCTGGTCGGCCACGGACCTCACGGGGTACCTCGCGAGCCCTTCGCCGCGCGACGGCCTCATCAACGACCTCGCCACGGGCGCCATCTACGCGATGCTGTCGGCGACCGACACGGAGTTCGCCGCGACGACGTCCTCGTCGCCCGTGGCCTTCAACATCACGCAGCTCGGCGCGGTCGACGCGACCACGGGCGCGCTCACCGCGACGCGCATCCGCCTCTCGACGCCGGTGGTGGTCACCCACGACGCGGGCTTCTTCGCGGGCCACGGGTTCATCGTGGTTCACTCGGGCCTCGCGACGCCCCTCACGCCGCAGCGCTGGTACGTGATCACGCTCCCCTCGGGCGCGGTGACCACCTTCGCGGGCAACGGCAACCCGGCGCACCACGTGTGCGAGAACGGCGCGTGGTGGGGCCTCGCCGAGCGCATCGCGGGGCAGTACAGCGTGGTGCACGTGCGCAACAACACCTCGATCGTGCGCACGCGCCTCAGCGACAACATGCAGGCCGTGCTGGGCACGTACACCGACCTCGCCGACGTGTGCTCGATCACCGCGCTCCCCGCGAGCGGGCGCTGGTACTTCCACGCCGAGGGGTCGTCCGAGATGGCGCCCGCGGGCGTCGAGACCACGGGCTACTGCCCGGGCACCTTCGCCTTCACCGACCGCTAAGGCCCCTGTTGCTCCGCCGCATCACCGACCGCAACGTCCGCGTCATCTACCTCGCGATGCTCCTGGTGAGCACGGCCTACGGCATCGCCGTGGCGGTGCTCTCGCTGCACCTCACGGCGCACCACATCCCGAAGCTCGCGATGGGCGGCCTCGCGTCGGCCTTCGCGCTGGGGCTCATGGTGTGCTCCGGCGCCGCGGGCTGGCTCGTGGCGCGCGTGGGCCCCCGGGCCGTGCTCGCGGGCGCGCTCCTCGGCTACGCGGTGTGCGTCGCGTGCTTCCCCCTGTGGTCGACGCTGCCGGCGCTCACCGTCGCGCGCTTCTTCGACGGCGCCTCGTCGGCGTTCATCTGGGTGGCCGCCGAGACGGCCCTGCTCGCCGTCGCCGACCGCACGCACAAGGGCCTCATCATGAGCGGCTACGCCGTCGCGTTCGCGCTCGGGTATGTGCTCGGCCCGCTCATCGCGTCGGGGGTCGTGCACCTCAGCGGCACGCCGACGGCCTTCCTCGTGTCGGGCGCGCTGGGCCTCGCCGCGTCGGCCGTGGTGGCGCGCGGCCTCGACGGCTCGCTCAAGGCCGCTCACGGCGAGCACACGGGCGACGACGCGCCCCCGTCGCCGCTCCTCGACGTGCTCTGGCGCATCAAGACCTCGTGCGCGGGGGCCTTCGCGTACGGCTATTTTCAAGCCTCCGTGGTGCTCTTTCTCCCGCTGTACCTCATCGAGTCGAAGGGCGTGCCCGAGCGCCACACGATCTTCGTCACGGCCTTCTTCGCCGCGGGGATGCTCGGGCTCACCACGGTGATCGCCCGCTACGGCGACAGCCACGGGCACCTCCGCGTGATGGCCGCGCTGGGCCTCATCGGCGCCCTCATGGTGGGAGGCTTCGTGGGCCTCTCGTCGTTTCCGCTCATGTGCGCGGCGGTGTTCGTGGCGGGGGCCGCGCTGGCGTCGATCTCGCCGCTCAGCCTCGCGCTCCAGGGGCTCATCGCCGCCCCGCGCGACCTCGGCCGTGCCAACGCCCTCTACAACGCCGCCTACGCCGTGGGCATCTTGCTCGGGCCCCCCGTGTCGGGCGCCATCTTCGGCGCCCGCGGAGGCGTGGTGATGCTGCTCCACCTCGCGGCCCTGTGGCTCGCCTTCGTGGCCGCCGCGGTGGTCTTCGCCCTCGACGACCCGCGGGCGCAGCGACGCTTGTAGCGACGCCCCGCCGTGGCCATGATGGCGCCCTCATGGACCCCACCCTCGACGACCTCGCCCCCTCCCTCAACGAACGCAACGACGGGTGGAACGCCGCCATGGGCCTCCGCTTCGTGCGCGCCACCGCCGACGAGGTGATCGCCGAATGGACGGTCGGCCCGCACCACCTGCAGCCCTACGGCCTCGTGCACGGCGGCGTGTACTCGGGCGTGATCGAGACCGTCGCCTCGGTGGGTGCCGCGGTGTACGGCCTCGCGCGCGGGCTCTCGGTGGTGGGCCTCGACAACCACACGTCGTTTCTCCACGCGGCGCGCGAGGGCACGCTCACGGCCACGGCGAAGCCCCTCACGCGCGGCCGTCGCACGCAGGTGTGGGAGGCCACCATCACCGACCCCGCGGGCCGCGCGGTGGCCACCGGGCGCGTGCGCCTGCTCTGCCTCGAGCAGGGCGCGCGCGTGGCGGGCGAGACGGTGGCCGTGAAGGGCCAGCCGATCGAATAGAGACGCCCGCGTCTCAGTGCGGAGCGTCGCGTCGCACCGCTTCGAGACAAGCCTCGGTGCATCGGGGCAGATTTACGCGTGTGCGAAGGTCTTCGCGTTGCGGCGTGCGGCTTGCGAAGCGCAGGATGCCGCGCGACGCGGCCCCCGACGGGCGCCACCGATGTCAACCACCGACGCCGAGCAACTCGCCTCATCGCCCCTCGCGGCCGCGCGGCTCTCCGTCTGCGCGGCGCTGGTCACGACCCTCGCGGTGGCCCTGCGGGGCGTGAACATCGGCGCGCCCGCGCGCGGTGCGATCGGGGCGGCGGAGGCGGTGATCCTTGTGTGCGCGGCGGGCTCGGCGATGGCCTCGGTGCTCGCGGCGAAGCGCGCGGCCCGCGCCCACGAGGCGGCGCAGCGCGAGCGTGAGCGCGAGCAGGAGCGCCTTGCGGTCATCCAGCGCGCGCTCGTGAAGGCCCGTGAGGAGGCCCGCGACGCCGAGCACGCCAAGGCGCAGTTTCTGGCCGTGGTGAGCCACGAGATCCGCACGCCCATGAACGCCGTGCTCGGCATGACGGGGCTCCTGCTCGACTCGCCGCTCGACGAGGAGCAGCACTCCCACGCCTCGCTGGTGCGCTCGTCGGCCGAAGGCCTCCTCACGATCCTCAACGACATCCTCGACTTCTCGAAGATCGAGGCCGGACACGTGGAGCTCGAGCGCGTCGAGTTCGACCTCCTGCACGTCGTCACCGAGGGCATTCGCCTCTTCGCCGAGCAGGCGCGCGGTCGGCATATCCACCTGTCGGCGCGGGCCTCCGAGGGGGTGCCTACGCACGTCGTGGGCGACCCCGGGCGGCTGCGCCAGGTGCTGCTCAACCTCGTGAGCAACGCGATCAAGTTCACCGAGCGCGGCGAGGTCGAGGTAACGCTGTCGGTGTACCGCGACGACCTCCTGCGCGTCACGGTGCGCGACACGGGGGCGGGCATCCCCCGCGAGTCGCAGGCCCGGCTCTTCATGCCCTTCTCTCAGAGCGACCAGTCGCCCACGCGGCGCTTCGGCGGCGCGGGCCTCGGGCTCGCCATCAGCCACCGCCTCGTCTCGCTCATGGGCGGCCGCATCGCGATGAAGAGCGAGCTCGGCCGCGGGAGCATGTTCGAGTTTACGGCCTGCCTGCCTGCGGCGCCCGGCGCGAAGCACGCGCCCGCCACGCCGCTGTCCGTGCAGGCGCCGCACACGCCCCTGGCCTCGCTGCGGCGCCACAGCGCGGTACACGCCATGCGCGGCGCGCCCTGCGCCAACGATGTCGTCGAGGCGTCCGCGCGCCCTCGTGTGCTCGTGGTCGACGACAACGTGGTGAACCAGCGCGTGGCGCGGGCGCTCCTGGGCGCCCTCGGGTACGACTCCGACGTGGCTGCCGACGGCCGCGAGGCCCTCGAGATGGTCCGTCGCATCGCGTACCCGGTGATCTTGATGGACGTTCAAATGCCCGTGATGGATGGCCTGGAGAGCGCCCGCGCCATTCGCGCCCTCGACGGCACACGCGGTCACGCGCCCATCGTGGCGCTCACCGCGACGGCGTCGGAGAGCGACCGCCGCCTGTGCCTCGAGGCCGGCATGGACGACTACCTCGCCAAGCCCATCGCGCGCCCCGCCCTCGCCGCCGCGCTCGCGCGCTGGTGCCCGCTCGCGACGCCGCCCGCGCGCGCTTCACACTCGCACTGAAGCGCTGTGGCGCCCGAGCGGCACAGCCGCCCGTCCCCACAGCAGAATGCGCGCGATCGCCCCCCACGGGCGAGCGCGCTCAGGCGACCTTGTGAACCAGCAGGCCCCGGAGGTCATCGAGGCGCCGCGCGAGCTCGATCATGTCTTGCGACGGGACCTGTCGGAGCACCTCGTTGGTGGCCGTATCGACGAGCTTGAGCACCATGCGCTCGGTGCCCTCGACGAAGGAAAACTCGGCGCGCGCGTTGCGTTGCAGGAGCGCGTCGTTCACCCGCGAGAGCGTCGCGTCGTCGGGCGTATTCGAAGAAGGCCGGGCAGCCGTCTCCCGGGGCGCTGCCCCCGACTCGGCGCGCCCCTCGCTCGAAGGCTCCTTCGCCGATGCCACATCTTGTGCAGCACGTTTTGCGCTCACGCGCGCCATGTCGAGCAGGGTCGCAGTGCTGATCGTACGAGAGATTGCTAGAACGCTGTTCATGGGACAGGCCCCTGGGCATGAGAGCCGAAGCTGTCTTTGGAACAGAGCGCATTTCGTGCCAACCGACGAAGCGACGCAACGCCGCGGTTTTGCATCCGCGTCGCCGTGCCGGCGCACCAATTCGAGCGTCTCATATTGGTTCACGGCACACGCGCTGTCTGATGACAGCGCAGCGCGAGGCCGTGCGCTGCGCAACCGGCACGCGCGCGTCAACGGCCTGCGCTCTCGCGCGCGTCTCTGTGCGATGGGTTATGCGTTGCGCCGCGGCAGGTCGCCGAGCATCTGTCGGAGCCGCGCGAGGTCGACGGGCTTCGCGAGGTGCGCGTCGCAGCCCGCGGCCATGCATCGCTCGGCGTCGCCCGCCATCGCGAAGGCCGTCAAGGCCACGACGGTGACGCGCGAACCGCGCTCGCGGAGGGCGCGCACGGCGTCGTAGCCGTCGAGCACGGGCATCTGCATGTCCATGAGCACGACGTCGAAGGGGCGCCCCGCGGCGTCGGCGGCGGCCACGCTGTCGAGCGCCTCCTGCCCGTTGCCCACGACCTGCGCCTTCACGCCGAGCTTGGCGAGCATGCGCTCGAGGAGCACCTGCAGGTCGGGGTTGTCGTCGACGACGAGCACGCGCGGCGGCGCGGCGAGGGTGGGCGTCGCGGTGGGGGCGAGCGGCGTCGCGCGGGGCGATGCCGTGACGAGCGCGCCCGCCTCGGCGGCGGTGACCGGGAGGCGCAGGGTGAACGTGCTCCCCGCCCCCACCTCGGACACCACGTCGAGGCGCCCCTGGAGGCCCGCGGTGAGGCGCGCGCTGATGGCGAGCCCGAGGCCCGTGCCGCGCCCGCGGGCCACGTCGCGCGAGTGCACCTGCGTGAACGCGATGAACAGCCGCGGGAGGAGGTCGCGCGCGATGCCGATGCCCGTGTCCACGACGTCGATGCGCACCCAGGGTCCGCCGTGGTCGCCCGCGGGTTCGAACTCTGCGCGCACCGACACGCCGCCGCGGTCGGTGAACTTGAGCGCGTTGCTCACCAGGTTGACGAGCACCTGCTGAAAGCGCAGCGGGTCGGTGGTGATGCGCCGCGGGAGCGGTGCGTCGAGCAAGATGTTCAGCGCGAGGCCGCGCTCGACGGCGATGGGTCGCAGGAGCGAGTCGACGGCGACGATGACCTTCGCGGGGTCGACGGACTCGCTCGTATACACGAGCTTGTCGGCCTCGATGCGCGACAGGTCGAGGATGTCGTCGAGGAGGCCGAGGAGGTGGTCGGCGTTGTGACGGATCCGCTGCGCGTGCTGCAGCACGTCTTCGGCGGAGTACGAGGTGTTGAGCAGCAGGTCGGCGTAGCCCACCACGGAGGCCATGGGGGTGCGAATCTCGTGGCTCATGCGCGCGAGGAAATCGCTCTTGAGCCGCGAGGCGGACTCTGCGGCGTCGCGCGCGGCCGCGAGGGCGGCCTCGGCGCGGCGGCGCTCGCGGATGTCGCGCACCACAACCACGGCCTGATCGGCGCCGAGGGGGAGCACGCGGGCCTCGTAGGAGCGCTCGCCGTCGGGCATCGGCAGATCGTACTCGACGACCGCGAGGGGAGACCCCCGCTCCACCTCGACCAGGGCGCCCGTGAAGCGTGCGCGCAGCGTCGGGGGGAGCACGTTCTGAATAGGGCGGTTGAGAAACTCCTGCGGGGGCACCAGGAGGTCGCCCTCGTTGCCCGAGATGAAATCGAGCACGACGCCCTGCAGGTCGACGCGAAAGTACAGGTCGGGGAGCGCGCGGAAGACGGCCTTCATCTCGTCGGTGCGCTGCCGCACGAGCTCCTCGAGGTGCATGCGGTGACGCTCGAGCTCGGCGCTCATGCGCTTGAGGGCCGTGACGTCTTGCTTGATGGCAAGGTAGTGGGTCACGCGCCCGTCGGCCTGGCGCACCGGCGAGATCGTGTCGAGCTCGATGAACTCCTGGCCGTCCTTGCGGCGGTTGACGAACTCGCCCTTCCACGTCTCGCCGCGCGTGAGGCTGTCCCACAGCGCGGTGTAGGTCTCCCGCGGGGTCTTGCCCGACTGAAACATCCGCGGGTTCTGCCCGATGAGCTCCTCGCGCGTGTAGCCCGTGCGCTGCACGAAGGCCTCGTTCACGTACTCGATGTTGCCCGCGAGGTCGGTCACCACGATGGCCTCGTGGCTCTGCTCCACCGCGAGCGAGAGCATGCGGTTCTCGTCTTCGGCGAGCCTGCGCGCGGTGATGTCGATCGCGATGCCCCCGAGGCCGAGGGGCGCGCCCCCCTCGTCGTGGAGGCGAAAGATGGTCTCGTGAAAGAAGCGCTCCTGCCCGTCGATGGGGAGCGGAAACTCGCTCGAGCTCGACGCGCCGCTCGCGAGCACGGCCGCGCTCACCGCGTCGATCGAGTCGGCGTCGGCGCCGAACAGCTCGCGGTCCGAGCGCCCCAGAATCGACGCCACGGGCAGCCCGATGAGGCTCGCGTGGCGCCGGTTGCTCAGCAAGAAGCGATGGTCGGCCCCCTTGGCGTAGATCACCAGCGGGGTCTCTTCGATCACGGCGTTCGCGACGCGCACCGACGCGCGCAGGCGCTGCGCCTCGGCCTCGAGCGAGGCCACGCGCGCTCGGAGCGAGGCGAGCTCGGCCGCGGTGTCTTCGGGGGCTTCAGGATCCATCGCTGCCGTCGGCACGATATATCCGGTTCAGTCCGTCGGGCGCACGGCGCCCAACACTTCGAGACCGAAGCCCGCGAGGATCGACGACTGCACCTCGGCGCTCAGCGCGTTGAGCCGCGAGGCCCCGCCGCTGCCGTTGGGGTCGACCACCACGCGCGCGGGGCGGCTCCCGACCGGGGCGCGCACCACGGCAGCCACCGCGTCGGCCACGCGCTGCGGGTCGGGCGCCTGCCCCGAGCGCGCGAACTCGCCGAGGCCCGCGAAGAACCCCGCGGGGAGCTGCGCGACGGAGCCGTAGCTCTCGGCCCGCGCGGCGTCGTCGGCGGGCACCAGGTTGCCCAGAATCGCCGTCGTCGGAAAGGTGCCCGGCTGCACGATGACCGAGTCGATGCCGAGCGGCGCGTTCTCGTACCGCAGGCTCTCGGCGAGGGCCTCGAGCGCGAATTTGCTCGCCACGTAGATGCCCAGAAAGGGTGTCACCTCGCGGCCTAGCGTGCTCGAGACATACACCACAAGGCCGCTGCCTCGCCGGCGCATCCCAGGGAGCACCGCGCGGGCCATGCGCAGGGGGCCGTACACGTTTACGTCGAACACGCGCTGCGCCTGCGCGGGCGAGAAGGTCTCGACGAGGCCCGCGCACGCGACGCCCGCGTTGTTGACCAGCACGTCGATGGCGCCCGCGCGCGATAGTACCGCGTCGACCGCGGCGGACACCGAGTCGTCGCGGGTCACGTCGAGCGCCACGACCTCGAGCGAGCCCCCCTCGGCCAGCGCCGCGGCGCGGAGCGACTCCGCGGCGGACGCGTTGCGGCCCTCGGGATCGCGCATCGTGGCGAACACGCGATGACCCGCGCGCGCGAGTTCGAGCGCGATCAATCGACCGAAGCCGGTGCTGCTGCCAGTGACGAGTGCGGAGGTCATACGAGGGGCCCTGACTTCGTGGGGTGGGAGCGAGTCGATCACGACTCGAGGCTGTACTTCTTGAGCTTGCGGTAGAGGGTCGAGCGGCCGATG
>CAISKJ010001340.1 GCA_903885885.1 uncultured delta proteobacterium | reverse complement strand
CTTCGTAGAGGGGTGTGTGTTTGAGCGTCGTGTCCATAGGGGGTGCGAAGAATAACTCTTCGAAGGGGCTTCGAAGCACCCGAGAATGCGAGAAGATCGCCTTCATGCGCGGCGCCTCTTCGCTTCGACGACTGCTCCCTGTCGCGCTGTCGTTCGTGCTCTCTGCGTGCGGCAGCGAGTCGGCTGGCACCGTGCCTCCGACCCCGGTTGACGCTTCAACCGATGCCGACATGAAAGACGTCGGCTTCTCTCTCGACCTCACCCCGGGAGACGTGGCCCTCGACGACGTCGACGACCGACCGATCGTCACCGATGTGCTCACTCCCGATGGCGCTTCATCGGACACGGGACTGCGCGATGCGGGCGACGCCGGCAGGGGGGCGCCCTTTCCGATCGTGCTTGTGCACGGCTTCGCGGGCTTTCGCGACATCGGCCCGGTGAACTACTACTTTCGCGTCGCCGACGACCTGCGCTCGCGAGGCAACGTGGTGTTCGAAAGCGCCGTGGCCCCCTTCGCCTCGTCGGCCGAGCGGGCCCCCATGCTCGCGCGCTTCGTCGATCAGGTGTTGAGACAGACCGGCTCGGCGAAGGTGATTCTCATCGCACACTCGCAGGGGGGCCTCGACGCGCGTTACCTCATCTCGACGCTGGGCTACGGCGACCGGGTGGCGGCCGTGGTCTCTGTGGCGACGCCGCACAGGGGGACGCGCGTGGCCGACGCCATCGGGGGCACCGTTCCCGGGGTGAGCGACGGGTTCTTGAACGCCGTCGCGACGGTGCTGGGGTTTAGCTACAACGAGGCCCGCTCGCGGGCAGACCTGCGTGCGGCTCTCGAGGCCTTGAGCGAGCGCAACGCCGATGCCTTCAACCGCGCCAACCCCGACGACGCGCGGGTGGCCTACTGGTCGTACGCGGGGCGCTCGAACCGGCGCGCGGGCCGCGAGCAGTGCGGTGACGCGGTGATCGCCAACGATCCCTCGGCGCTCGACAACACCCTCCTCATTCTGCTGCCCTTTGTGAACTTTCTCGAGCAGGGCAACCCGGCCCTCCACGTGAACGACGGGATGGTCGAGGTCGCCTCGGCCCGCTGGGGGCGCTTCATGGGCTGCGTGCCCGCGGATCACTTCGATGAGGTGGGGCAGATCGCGCATCTGATTCCCAACCTCGAGAGCGGCTTCGACCACCGGGCCTTTTATCGGGACATCGTTCGGAGGCTGCGGGCTGAGGGGTTTTGAGGGCTGTTGTGTGATTGCAGCGCGTGGCGCCGTTGCGTACCGTTCCGCTCCCTATGAGCGCGACCCGTAACTGGAGACTCGAAGGCTACGCACAAGACGCCCGTACCGTGATCGCCGGGGCCCAGAGCCTCGCCGACGAGCGTGGCCACGCCGAGGTCGAGAGCGTCCACCTTCTCTTTCGCCTCCTCGATCGCGACCCTCTTACCCAGAAGGCCTTCGAGGCGGCGGGCATCGACGCGGGCGATCTCATCGTGGAGACCGAGGCGGTGCTCCGGAAGATTACCCAGGTGCCGGGCGCCGTGGCGTACCTCTCTCCCCGCATGCTTGGTCTTTGCTCGCGCGCCGAGGCCGAGGCCGCTCGTGAGGCGTCGGCCGTGCGTGTGCGCCATTTGCTCGTCGCCCTCCTGGCCGAGCCGACGGGCTTCTCGGGGGCCGTGCTCCGCGCGCTCGACGTCGACGAGCAGAAGGTGCGACAGGCGCTCAAGACCCTCCCCGACAGGGTGATCGCCCCCGAGGTGTCGGGGAGCGCGCCGTCGGGCGGCGGTGGTGGCGGTGGTGGCGTCGCCCAGAGCGGCGCGACGCGCGGTGCCGGTGGCGACCCCTTGGCCCTCTACACCCGTGATCTCATCGCCGCGGCCTCACAGGATCGCTTCGACCCCATCGTGGGCCGCGATGGTGAGCTTCGTCGGCTCCTTCAGGTGATCGCGCGGCGGCAGAAGAACAACCCGGTGATCGTGGGTGAGGCGGGCGTTGGAAAGCGCGCCATTGTGTATGCGCTCGCCACGCGCCTCTCGCAGGGGGATGTGCCCGCGCCGCTGCGGAAGAAGCGCCTGATGCAGCTCGATCAGGGCCTGTTGCTCGCGGGGGCCAAGCTCCGCGGCGAGTTCGAAGAGCGGCTGCGCTCGGTGCTGCAGGCGGCGCGCGACGCCGACGGCGAGGTGATTCTCTTCGTTGATGAGCTCCACACGCTGTTCAACTCGAACTCGCCCGGGAGCGGCCCGGCGGATCTGCTCAAGCCCGCCCTCCAGCGCGGTGAGGTGCAGCTCATTGGGACCATTACCCCCGCCGAGTACAAGAAGAACATCGAGAAGGATCAGACCCTCTCGCGCCTCTTCGCCGCCATTATGATCGACGCGCCCGACGAGGCCGAGGCCATCGGGATGTGCCGCGGCATCGTGGAGCGGTACGAGGTTCACCACGGGGTGCGCATCTCGGATCCCGCGGTGGTGGCCGCGGTGAAGCTCGGGGCGCGGTACCTTCAAGGGAGGGAGCTTCCCGACAAGGCCATCGACCTGCTCGATGAGGCTGCGGCGCAGTGCAGGCTCTCGCTCGACGGCGGCCCGCAGGAGCTCGACTCGCTGGCGCGGCGGATGAGCGCGCTCGAGGCGCAGCACCGGTCGCTCGTGGACGAAGACGACGAGAGCTCGGTGGAGGTGCGCAAGAAGGTCGAGAAGGAGCTCGTCGAGGTGCGCGGTCGCTACAACGACCTCAAGCCCCGGTGGGATCGGCAGCGCGACGCGATCGCCGCCGTGCGTGCGGCCAAAGAGAAGCTGTTGGTGCTGCGGGGCGATCGCGACAAGGCCATTCGTGCGGGGGATACCTCGGCGGCGAGCCGGCTCAGCAACGATGATCTTCCGCGAGCCGAGCAGGCGCTCCTCGCGGCCGAGAAGCTGCTGGGCGAGCAGGGCCCGCTGCTGCTCAAGATGCACGTGGGCGAGGAGGGCATCGCCCGGGTGATCGAGCAGTGGACGGGCGTGCCCGTGAGCAAGATGCTCGAGAGCGAGACCGAGAAGCTGTTGCGCATGGAGGATCACCTGCGCGGGAGGGTGGTCGGGCAGGATCGCGCGGTGGCCGCCATTGCGAAGGCCGTACGACGGAGCCGCGTGGGGCTGCGCGATCCGGGGAGGCCCATCGGGAGCTTCTTGTTTCTTGGCCCGACGGGGGTGGGCAAGACGGAGCTCGCCAAGGCGCTCGCGGAGTTTCTCTTCGATGACGAGGCCGCCCTGGTGCGCCTCGACATGAGCGAGTTCATGGAGAAGGGCTCGGTGTGGCGCCTCATCGGGTCGCCGACGGGCTACGTGGACTCGGAGTCGGGCGGGATGCTCACCGAGGCCATTCGCCGGAGGCCCTTCAGCGTGGTGCTCTTCGACGAGATCGAGAAGGCCCACGGGGACACCTTCAACATCTTGCTCCAGGTGCTCGACGACGGTCGGTTGAGCGACAACCGCGGTCAGCTCGCCAACTTTTCGAACACCGTGATCATCATGACGAGCAACGTGGGCGCCCATCGCATTCTCGAGGCCGCCGAGGAGGGCGTGTCGGATGAGGATTTGCGCGAAGAGGTGCAGGACGAGCTGAAGAAGCACTTTCGCCCCGAGTTTCTCAACCGCATCGACGACGTGTGCGTGTTCGATCGCCTGAGCCGCACGGCCCTTCGTGGCATCGCCGACATTCAGCTCAAGCGCCTCGGGGAGCCTCCTCACCGAGAGCCGTGTGAAGCTCGAGGTGACCGATCCTGCGCGCGATCTCATTACCGACCTGGGGTATGAGCCCGCCTTCGGGGCGCGTCCGCTGAAGCGGGTGATTCTCAAGCAGTTGCAAGACCCGTTGGCCGAAGAGCTTCTTCGCGGTGGATACAAGCCCGATGACACCGTGCGCGTCGACGTCGGCGCCGAGGGCTTCTCGTTTACGAAGGTGACGTAGATGCGCGCTGCTCTCGTGCTGTCGGTGCTCGCCGTGGGGTGCGTGGAGGCGTGGGCGCAGCCGCGTCCGGCGAGGGATGCGGGGGTGCGGCGCGACGCGGGCGTGCGCGACGCGGGCGTGCGGCGCGATGCGGGGCCCGACGTGGTGATGCGTCCGCCGACGCATGGGACCATCGATGCGCAAGCGGCGAGGCGCGTGCTCGCGACGCGCAATGATGCCGTGCGCACGTGCTACGAGCGCGAGCTCGGCCACGACGCGGCGCTGCGGGGAGAGATCACCGTGCGTCTGCGCGTCGAGGCCGATGGGAGCGTGTCGGAGACCACCTCGGGCGGCGATGCGGCACTGCTCCGCGTGGGGCGGTGCATCGAGGAGGCCCTGCGTACGCTGCGCTTTCCTGCGCCGACGGGAGGGGCCGCGACGGTGGCCGCGCCCTTCGTATTTCAGCAGGGGACGTGACGGTGGCCGCGGCGGGGCGTGCTCACGCCCGCCCGTTGGGGAGCGTCGTGGCAGTGGGGGCGGTGGGCGTGATGTTTCTGGCGTGCGCGGGGAGCGCGTCTCCGCGGGTGCGCCGGGGGCACCCGTCGGGGGCGGCCGTGCATGGTGCCTTCGAGGCGGTGAACGCACGGGCCGAGCGCTGCCTCGGGGCGGGCGACCGGGTCACCGTCGAGGGCTTCTTCGAAGGGACCCAGGGGGAGTTCTTCGTCGAGCGGGTGGGGACGGCGTCGTCGGCGACGCGCGTGGCGGTGCAGCAGTGCGTGGCGGGCGTGATGGAAGAGGCGCGGGTGCGTCCGTTTGGTGCGCTCCGCCATGATGCGACGTGGACGGTGGCCGGGCGCGAGGTGTCGGCCGCCGTGCGGGCGATGATGGCCCGCGACGCCGAGGCTCCGACGGACCCGCTGATGGGTGAGGTCGACGCGCGGGCCGTGATGGCGACGCTACAGGCCGAAGGCGTCGAGATGCGGCGCTGCTACGAGGATGCATTGCGCGGTGCGCGGGGGCTGCGCGGGAGCGTCGAGCTGCGCTTCACCCTCTCGGTCGACGGTCGCATGACCCACGCGGTGGCCTCGGGGCCGCCGGGGTTTCGCGCGGTGGGGCACTGCATCTTCGGACGGCTGCGAAGCCTCGCGTGGCCCGCCGCGCGGGGAGCCTCCGTCGACTTCGTGGTGCCCATGGCCTTCGCGCCGCGGAGCGAGCCCGCGCGCGCTCACTGACCGATCGCGTCGCGGTAGGTCCACCCGACGTGGGTGTGCTCCCACCGAACGGCGTACCAGCTCCCGCGGCGGTCGATGATCTCGATGGCGGTGTTCTGCGGGAGTCTCGCTACGATGGGCCCCGTGCGCGGCGACTCGCGCACGATGGCCGCGTGCCAGGCGACGACGGTCTGCGACATGGCCGGCATGCGGAGCAGCTGTGCCGCCGTCGGGAGGTCGGCGTCGGGCGTGGCGGGCGCAACGGGCGCGGGCGCGATGGGGGTGCCGGGTGTGGCAGGGGCTGTGGGAACGGGCGCGAGCGGTTCGGCCGCGGGCACCGGGCCGCGCATCGGACCGAAGTGCGCGGTGAAGAAGTACTGGTAGCGCGGGTGCGGGCTCTGGATGCGCCACACGGCCTCGAAGGCCTCGCGGGCGTTGTTGACGCACGGCACGTAGCTGACCTTGTCGGGCACCGACGAGCTGCGCCCGAGGAGCGACACGACGCGGTGACGGACGAAGTCGACGCGAAGCCCGAGGGAGAGGGCCTTGGAGGGGGTCGCGCGCTGCGCCGAGGGCCGCGGGGCAGGTGCCGAGCACTGCGTGCAGTTGCGTGCGGAGGAGCGATTCGAGGCCGGGGGGCGGGTCGCAGCGGGTACCCGGGAGGTCCATCTCTTCGCCGTCGCCGCAGGCGTTGAGGAGCCCGCCTCCGACGGTGACCGGGACCACGATCGCGGGAGGGCCCGCGTCGGGCGGCGGGGCTGCCACGACAGGGGCGACGGCGGCGTCGGGCGCGTCGGGCTCGATGACGACGGGGGCGGAGTTGTCGCCGTCGGGGGCGATGCCCGTGTGCGCCGGCTTGAAGACCCAGGCGCCGAGAAACCACCCTGCCACGAGCGAGGCGACGGTGCCCCCCAGCGTGAGCGGGAGCATCGCAGAGTCGGTGCGGGGGCGAACGACCTTGGGGGGCATCTACGTTCCTGACCGTCGTTCGAGGAGGTATCGCTCGATGACGAGCCCCGGCTCTCGTGCGCTTTCGAGCATGTATCGCGCACGAAGTGCGCGTGTTTCGATCTCACCGAGGTCGCCGGGGCGGCCGCGGGTGACCGTGTGCAACGTGATGCCCGCGGCGACCGAGACGTTGAAGCTCTCGACCATGCCGCGCATCGGGATGGCGAAGGTGCCGTGACAGGCCGCGCGCATCTGGGCGGTGGGGCCCGTGCGCTCGTTGCCGAAGACCAGGGCGACACGGGGGCGCGCGGTGATCTCGTCGAGGGTGGCTGTGGCCCGCACGTCGGCCGCGTAGACCTCGTAGCCCCTCGCGCGCAACCCCTCGGCGCAGCGCGCCGAATCGCGGTGCGTGTGCAGGTCGATCCAGCGCTCGCAGCCCTTGGTGATCGACTGCGCCATGAGCGGTCGTACGCCGTGCTCGATGAGGTGCACCTCGCCGATGCCGAGCGCGTCGGAGGTGCGCAGCACCGCCGCGGTGTTGTGCGGGTCGATGAGCGACTCGAGCACTACCACCACGGACTGCAAGCGGGCGCGCGCGACGGCGTCGAAGCGCGCGAGGCGCTCGGGCAAAAACAGCGGTGAGAGCGCGGCCTCGATGACCTCGACGGGCCACGGGAGCACCGAGCTCGAGGGCATTGGAGAGAACACGCCCGGCGTCGTTCGTCGCATGCGAGAGGGCGCGGACTCTACAACACCTCACACCTTGCGCGCGAAGACCTGAACGCCCTCGTTCTCGGGCTCGGCGACGGGCGAGGCGTCGGTGCGGGGGGCGTGGAAGGTGGTGGGCTCGTCGTCGTCGTCGAGGTGCGCGAGGGCCGCGAGGCAGCGCTGCATCTCGAGGGCGTCGCCGAAGCGGTGCGCGCGGTCGGGCGCGAGGGCCTTCATCACGGCGGCGTCGAGGGCCGCGGGCACCTCGGGGCGCACGAGCCGCGGCGGCGGCGGGCGCATGCGGCGGATCTCGATCATGAGGGCCGCGGGGGTGCGGGCCGCGTAGGGGAGGCGCCCGGTGAGGCACTCGTAGAGGATCATGCCGAGGGAGTAGAGGTCGACGCGGGCGTCGAGGTCGGGCTCGCCCGTGGCCTGCTCGGGGGACATGTACGCGGGCGTGCCCATGACGATGCCCGTGCGCGTGAGGCGCATCGAGGCGTCGCCGCGCGCCATGGCCTTCGAGAGGCCGAAGTCGAGCACCTTGGCGCGCACGCCGCCGTCGTGGGTGGCCACGAGGTACACGTTGTCGGGCTTGAGGTCGCGGTGGAGGATGCCGCGCGCGTGGGTGGCCACGAGGGCGCTGAGCACCTGCCGCGCGAGGGTGACCACGAGGCCGGGCCCGAGGCGCTTCTCGCGCTGGAGGCGGTGCCCGAGGGTCTCGCCGTCGAGGCGCTCCATCACGAGGAAGGGCGAGCGCTCGTCGTCGAGCCAGCCGAGGTCGAACACCTCGACGATGTGCGGGTGCCCGAAGCTGCCCGACACCATGGCCTCGTTTTGGAAGCGCGCGATGGCCGACGCGTCGGTGGCGTAGCGCGGGTGCAGACACTTGATGGCCACGCGGCGACCGAGGGCCACCTGGAGGCCGTCGTACACCACGCCCATGCCGCCCGCCGCGATGACGCCGGTGACCCGGTAGCGCCCCGCGAGGAGCTTGCCGATGAGGGCCGCGGGCGACGGCAGCGCCCGCGCCGAGGGGAGCGGCGGCGGCGTGACCACGCGGGCGGGCAACGGCGGCGGGGGCATCGAGGGGGGCGCTGATGGGCGTGCGTCGACGCGTGCCGCAGCCACGATGGGCTTGCGGTGAATGGGGCACTCGCGCACGTCGGCAGGGTGCGGGATGCCGCAGAGCTGGCACCGGATGAAGCGCTCTGCCATCAGCGGGGGCGCCGAGTATATCCGCGCTTACCGCGCCGCGATACGGCCTCGACGTGGTGCGCCATGGGAGGGGCTCAGTCGCGCCAGAGGAGGGCGTCGGCGAGGGCGCGGCGCACGTCGGGCAGGCGCGTGCGCGGGACCGAGACGCGCGTGGGCATGCCGCCAGAGACGCCGAGGAGCGCGAGGAAGTTGATGCCCGAGTCGAAGGCCGCGGCGAGCGTGACGTTCTGCGCGTCGAGCACGATGGAGACCTTCGCGCGCGTCTGCCCGTGGAGGAGCAGGTCGGTCTTGTCGAAGTCGCGCGGGGGCACGTCGGAGACGTCGCAGACGACCACGTCGCCGTGGGCGGCGTAGCGCGCGTCGGCGAGGGCGCGGGTGGTGCGCTCGACCTCGGTGTACTCGCGCGCGGCGTAGCGCACCTCTTCGGCCGTGCTGCCGTCGTCGTGGCCCACGAGCAGGCGCACCACGCGGCCGAGGAAGGCCTCGTCGCGGCCCTTGACGCGCAGCGCGCGGTCGATCTCGGCGCCGCGCGGCGACGGCTCGCCGATGCGGGTGTCGACGGCGCGCGCGTCGGCCTCGGCGCCGGGGTACGGGTCTTTGCCGCCGAGGATCCACCGGGCGGCGGAGTAGAGCCCGTCGAGGTCGGTGTGGCACACCACGCTGTCGACGCGACCGATGCGCGCGACGAGGGCGGGGGTGATCATCTCGGGGCACGCGCCGTGGACGGCCTTGGTGGCCAGCACGAAGCGCGGATCGCCCGCGTAGCGCGCGTGGAGCTCGTGGTCGTGGTGGTCGACCCACACCGCGAGGCGCTCGCCGAGGCCGTCGAGGAAGGGGCGGGTCACCTTGTCGAAGCTGTGGCCGGTGCCGTCGGCCGCGAAGGCGATGTCGAGCACGGCGACGCGACCCGGAACGGTCGACGCCTTCGGGAGCTTGCGCGGTGTGGCGAAGGTGAGGTGCGGGAGGGGAGACCCGCTCACGCGGCGGGCTCGAGCGTCTTCACGGCGTCGCGCGCGATGGTGGCCGATGCCCGCACGCCGCTGCTGGCTTCGAAGCCCGCGGGGATGGCGCCGCCCTCGAAGTCGGCGAGGGTGAGCGTGTCGGCCGTGGCGCCGAGGAGCGTGGCGCGCGCGCGGACGCCGCCCGTGGTCTCGATGAGCACGGGCTTGTCGAGGTGCCGCGACCACGGATCGGTCGAGGCCCCGTCGAGGTTGAGGAAGAGCTTCATCTGCTTGAGCCACAGCTCTTGCCCGCGGGGATCGGTGGTGTCCATCCGCATCTCGTTCACGAGCTTGACGGACATGTTGATCCAGTCGCGGTAGCAGGGCGCGCAGATCTTCTGCTGGATCTCGAGGCCGAGATCCGCGAGCTTGGTACCCGCGCGGAACGGGGGCGTGGCGAGCGCGGGCTTCTCTTCGCTGCACTTGATGCATTGCACGGTGGTGGTCATCGGGGCGCTGTTTATGCGGCAGTTGCAGCGTGTTCGCAAGAGCGTGCGCCGGTCCGTTGAAGTGCGATACGGTGCGCGGCGCCGATGACCGAGAGGGTTCGCTTTGATGAGGTTCGCGTCGAGAAGCTCACGCGGGTTTACGGGGCCACGCGCGCCCTCGCGGGGGTGTCGCTGACCTTTCGCGCGGGCGAGGTGTGCAGCGTGGAGGGCGGCAACGGCGCGGGCAAGAGCACGCTGCTGCTGGTGCTGGCGACGCTGGTGCGGCCCACGTCGGGCTCGGTGTTCTTCGGCGACTACGAGCTCCCTGAAGATCGCGACGAGGTGCGCGCGGCCATCGGGCTCGTGGGCCACGAGGCGATGGTGTACCCCGACCTCACGGCGCGCGAGTCGCTCGCCCTCATGGCCACGCTGCACGACCTCGCCGAGCCCGAGGCGCGCATCGCGGAGTCGCTTCGCGCGGTGGGCCTCGCCGAGATGGCCGACCGCCCCGCGCGCACGTTCTCGCGGGGGCAATTGCAGCGCCTCGCGCTGGCCCGGGCCGAGCTGCACGACCCGTCGCTGCTGCTCTTCGACGAGCCCACGACGGGCCTCGACACGGGCGCCACGGAGCGACTTGCGAAGGCCATTCGCGCGGCGCGCGACCGTGGGAGGGTGGTGGTGCTGGTGACGCACGATCACCCCCTTCGCGGCGCGCGTGGCCGACGTGCGCGTGACGCTCGAGCGCGGCAAGGTGAAAGACGTCGCGCGGGGCTGAGCGCGCAGCGCGAGATATCCATTTGGCGAGGGCTGCGGTAGCTTCGCGCCGACGCTGGTGGAACCCACGACGACCGCATCGCCCGCCCACGACGTGCCCTCGACGGAGGCCGCGCAGACCGCGCAGTCGGAGCTGCCTCCGTTGCCGGCCACGCCGTCGGTGCTCCTGGGGCGCTCGCGCTCGGCGCCGCTGCCGTCGCTCACGGGCGATCTGCGCGCGGGCCCGGCGCTCGACGAGCTCGTGAGCCGCGCCGTCGAGGGCGCACAGCGCGAGGGCTCGGGGCGCGCGGTCGCGTGGGGCGTGGCCGTGGTGCTGGGCGCCGTGCTCGCGCTGCGGGTGATCTTCGACGACGTGCTCCCCAAGCTGCTCCTGTTGCTTGCGCTGGGGGGCGCTGTTGCGGCCGTGGTGGCCGTGGTGAGCCAGGCCGTGCTCGAGTCGCGCCGACAGAAGACCCTGCTCGCGGTGCTCGAGCACCTCACGCGCCTCGCGCAGAGCGACGCCACGCTGCGAGAGCGCATCGCGCCGCAGGTCGAGGCCGTGGTCG
>CAISKJ010001339.1 GCA_903885885.1 uncultured delta proteobacterium | reverse complement strand
GGGGAAGAGCGGGCGGCACGGGCGGTCGATGAGGCGCGACGTGAGGATCTCCTCGTCGCGGAGGCGGCCCTCGCGCTTGAAGAACCCGCCGGGGATCTTGCCCGCGGCGAAGGTCTTCTCGATGTAGTCGCAGCTCAGGGGAAAGAAATCGATGCCGGCGCGCTCGTCGGCGCTCGAGCACACGGTCACGAGCAGCATCGTGTCGTTGATCGAGATGAGAATCGAGCCGTGCGCCTGCTTGGCGAGGCGACCCGTCTCGAGGGTCACGGTGACTGAACCGATCTCTACGCTCTCACGGATGATGGACATGCGAACTCCTGCGCGTTGCGCGGTTTAAAGACCTGCGGTGAGCGCGCGAACCCTGCGGCCGCCGACGGCCGTCGTTCGGTGTCCTCGGTTCCTGAGCACGTAGATCCCCTTTGGGAGGGAACCTATCGTGCGCACGAAGCGAAGACCGGAGCGACGGGAGCTCTCTCGGCGGGGCCAGTCAGGTCGCGCGGGTGCCGATGCGCGAACGCCCTGCCTACGAGAGACAGGGCGTTCGGTGTGTCACTTGCGGAGGTTGAGCGCGCCGATCACCGTGCGGTAACGGGCGACGTCGGACTTCTTGAGGTACTCGAGGAGCCGGCGGCGCTGGCCGACGAGCTTGAGGAGGCCGCGACGCGAGTGGTGATCCTTCTTGTGGGTCTCGAAGTGGCCCGTGAGCTGCGAAATACGCGCGCTCAGCAGGGCGATCTGCACTTCAGGCGAGCCCGTGTCGGCCTCGCTGGTGCGGAACTTCTCGATGATCTCGGCCTTCTTGACGGAATGCAGCATAACGTCTCTTCGTCCTCTTCGAAAATCGGCGGCGGAGTATGTTCGATCCGCGGCGGGTGTCAATCGCGTTCCAGGTGTGGTAGTGGGCGTCGCACCCGTTACTCGGGAAGCGGCTTCTACAGGAACCGGGCGGCCCGCGTCTACATCCCCTGGGCAACGAACTGCCTTCACGCGCAGTTCCACTACGAGCACCCAAGAGCATGTTCGAAGGACTCCAACGATACTCGCAGACCCTCTTTCTGGTGATCCTGCTGGCGACCGTGGTCGCCTTCGGGCTTAGCTGGGGCCCCGGCTCCCGCGGCTGCTCCGAGGGCAAACTCGCCGTCACGCACGTCGCCCAGGTCTACGGTCGCACCATCTCCGAGACGGAGTACACGTCGACCTTCTCGGTGCTCCGTCGCATCGGGCAGCGCGACGAGGAGAACCCGGCGATCACCGGCGCAATTCGTCAGGGCGCCCTCGACGGCCTCATCGAGCGCGAGCTCCTCGCGCACGAGGCCGAGCGCCTGGGCTTCCGCGTCACCGACGAAGACGTCAACGCCGAGTTCCGCAAGTGCCGCTTCTACCTCTCGGTCGGCAACGGCGCCGAGACCGCGATCGGCGTGCAGTCGGGCCCCATCCCCCCGATGATCATCTCGCCCCGCGCCTGCAGCGAGAACAACACCACCGAGTTCTCGTACGAGGCCTTCGAGCGCCTCTCGCGCCGCATGTTCGTGCGCACCGTGCCCGACCTCCGCGAGTCGACGCGCCGCGAGATCCTCGCCCAGCGCATGCGCGAGTCGGTCGTCTCGACGGTGCAGCTCTCCGACGAAGAGCTCTGGCGCGACTACCAGCGCACCCACGACCAGATGGCCGTGAAGTACCTGCGCTTCACCCTCGCGTTCTACCGCGACCTCGTGCGCGACGACAACGCCGCCGACGTGGCCGCGTGGGCGGGCCAGCACGCCGAAGACGTCAACCGCATGTACGAGCGCCGCCGCGAGACGCTGCGCGGTCTGCAGCGCGAGCTGCGCGTGCGGCACATTCTCTTGAGCTTCCCCGAAGGGGCCACCGACGCGCAGAAGATCGAGACGCGCGCCAAGGCCGCCGCCGTGGCCGCGCGCCTCGCCGCGGGCGAAGACTTCGTGCGCCTCGCGCGCCTCTACTCGGGCGACCCGGGCAGCTGGCGCACCGGCGGCGACATGGGCTGGCAGTCGCACGACGCGCAGGAGCGCCTCGTGGCCCCCTTCCGCACGGCGATGAACGCCCTCGCGGTCAACGCCATCTCGGCCCCCGTCGAGACCGAGTTCGGGCTGCACATCATCCAGGTGACCGGCGCGCGCGAGGGCGACGTGCCCGAGGCCGAGGCCAAGCGCGACATCGCCCGCACCCTCTACCGCGAGGCCCGCGCCGCCGAGCTCGCCGGCGAGGCCGCCCGCGCCACGCTCGCGCGCATCCGCGGCGGCGCTGACATCGCCACGGTGGCCCGCGACCTGCGCGCGGCCGCCCTTCGGGAGTTCTTCCGCGGTGAGGTCCCCGCCGCGGTGACCCTCGCGGGCAACGTGACGCTCGCCCCCGTCGAGCGCACCGACCTCGACGCCCCCGAGCTCAAGGAGAGCGAGCAGTTTACCCGCAACGGCATGGTGCTCGCCGACGTCGACCGCCCCGACGTGCTCACCCAGGCCGCGTTTCAGCTCACCGACGCGCAGCCCCTCAGCGGCGAGGCCGTTCACGTCGGCGACGACTGGTTCATCCTGCGCTTCAAAGACGGCAGCCGCACCACCGCCACGCGCGAGGAGTTCGCTCGCCAGCGGCAGGAGCAGCTGAGCCAGACCTCGATGCTCGGCGCCCGCCAGCGCCAGGCCCTGGTGCTGTACATCACGCACCTGCGCCAGGAGGCCGAGCACGCCGGCCAGGTGCGCCTCGGCAACTCCGAGCGCATCCGCGCCCCGCAGCCCGGCGCCAACGCCGAGTCGCAGGACGAAGACCAGAACTGACCGCCCGGCGCGCTCGCGCCGCCCCCGCCGCAGGCCGAAGCCGCTTCGGCCCCCTCGTCAAGCCCCGCCTCTCCACGTTTCGCGACGCGCCCACGCGACGGGCGCCCGCGTCGCGCCGCGCGCACGGCGAATCGCAAGCGCGCCGCCCGGAGCGCGCGATCGAGAGTGACAGAGTATTTCACAGACGCGGTTGCGGAGGAGCACGCTGGGGGATACCTCCCATGCGATGCATACCGCGGCCTTCTCTCGCCTTCCCAACGGCCTCCGCCTGGTGACGGTGCACCGCCCGCACCTGCACCAGGTGGTGATCGCGGCGAGCATTCACGTCGGCTCCCGCCACGAGACCCGCGCCTCGAACGGCCTCAGCCATTTTCTCGAACACATGCTCTTTCGCGGCACGCGGCACCTGCCCACGGCCGCTGCGTTCAATCACCGCATCGAGTCGCTGGGCGGCACCCTCACCGCGGCCACGCACGGCGACTTCACCCTCTTCGAACTCATCGCGCCGCCCGATGCGCTCGCCGACGGGTGCGCTGAGCTCGGCGAGGTGTTCACCGCGCCCGTGTTCTCTGACCGCGACGTCGAGAAGAGCATCGTGCGCGAAGAGATCCTCGAAGACCTCGACGAAGACGGCCGCGACGTCAACGCCGACAACCTGCTGCGCGCCGAGCTCTTCCGCGGCCACCCGCTGGCCTTCCCCATCACGGGCACGGTGAAGAACGTCGAGCGCTTCACCGAGCGCCACCTGCGCGCGCACATGGGCGCTCACTACGTGGGCCGCAACATGTCCGTCGCCGTCGTGGGGCCCCTGAGCCACCGCGCGATGGAGCGCGCCGCCACGCGGGCCTTCGGCGGCCTCCCCGCGGGCGCCCGGCGCGCCTCGTCGGTGTTTCGCTCGCAGCAGTCGCGGGCGCGCATCCGCGCGGTGCACTACCCGAGCGCGCAGACGTCGGTGCGCATCGCGTTCCCTACACCCGGGCAGCGCAGTTCGAACGCGCGCGCCCTCGAGCTCCTCCTGCGCGTGCTCGACGACGGCATGTCGACGCGCCTCCACCGTCGCATCTGCGACGAGCGGGGCCTCGCCTACGAGGTGCACGGCAACCTCGAGCTCTTCGACGACGCGGGCCTCTTCGACGTGTCGGCCACGGTGGCCCGCGCGTCGCTCCCGCAGCTCGTGAGCGAGGTGCTCTCCATCTTCGCCGACCTCGCCCGCGAGGGGCCGACGCGCGCCGAGGTCGAGAAGGCCCACCGGCGCTACGCCTTCGACCTCGAGGCGATGGAAGACGGCGCCCACGCCCTCGCCGACTACTACGGCCCACCCGAACTCTTCGACATGCGGCAGAGCCCCACGGAGCGTCGGCGCCAGGTGCTGGGCATCACGGCGCAAGACATTCGACGCGCCGCGCGCGCGGTGCTCGACCCCTCGCGCGCCAACCTCGTTCTCGTGGGCGACGCCGACGAGGGCATGCGCCGCGAGATGTCGGCGCAGCTCCGTCGCTTTCGACAGCGGCTCACGGCCGACGCCCGCGCGCGGGTGCCCGCGGCCGCCCCGTCGCGCCGCGAAGCCGTCGCGCCCCGTCGACGTGCGGGCGTTCTTGACCTGCTCGCTGTCAGTCCATAGCCTCGCGGCCCGCCGATGGGAAGTCCGCACCCCGCGCGACAGCTCGCGCTGCCCAACCTCGAAGCGCTCCCGATCACCCGGGCGGCGCTCACGCCCGTCGGCGCTTCGAACGACGTCGGGCGCCCCGCGGCGGCCCTCGCCTCGCGCCTCACGGCGACCCTCGGCGCGCCCCTCGTGGTCGCCGTCACCGACAACCGCCGCACGATGCTCTCGATTCGTCGCGTGGGCGGCGTTCGCCACGTGCGACTGCACCACATGTTCGCCGACGCGCCCGCCGACGTGCTCGAGGCCGTGGCGCGCTACCTCGCCCACGGCGACCGCCGCGCGGGGGCCCGCATCGACGCGTTCATCCGCGCCAACCAGGACCGCATCCGTCGCGCCGAGGCCTCCCAGGGCGCCGCGCTCCGAGGCCTCGGCGAGGCTCACGACCTCGACGAGATCCTCGCCGAGCTGGTCGCGCGCTACGCCCCCGACGGGCCGCCCGTGGCCATCACCTGGGGGCGCTCGGGCACCAGCCAGCGCCGCGCGCGGCATCGCACCATACGCATGGGGACATACCTCTACGACGCCCACCTCATTCGCATCCACCCGGCCCTCGATCAGCCGTGGGTGCCGCGGTACTTCGTCGCGTGGGTGGTCTTTCACGAGTTGCTCCACCACGTGACGCCGGCGCCCGAGGTGGGCGGTCGGCGCTGCCACCACACGACCGACTTCCGCGCGCGCGAGGCCGCCTTTCACGACCGCGACCGCGCCGTCGAGTGGGAGCGTCACAACGTGCGCAGGCTCATCGCGTCGCGCGACCTCTGACATGCGACCCCTACGCCCCGACGCGTTGCCGCGCGCCCTCTTCGAACTCGCCTTCGGCGCCATCACCCTCGCCACGGCGGCCCCCCTCGCGGCCTCGCGGCACGTCCCCCTGCAAGACCTCCCGCAGCACATGGCCGCCATCGCGGTGCTGCGTCAGCTGCCCTTCTCGGCCTCGCTGGGCGAGTACTTCACCGCCACGCTCTCGCGCACGCAGTACCTCATCGTGTACCTGCTGGGCATCCCCCTCTCGACGGTGTTCGGCGTCGAGGGCGCGGGCAAGCTCCTCGCGGCGCTCACGGTCATCGCCTCCCGTACTCGCTGCGCTTCGTGCTCCGTCGCACCGGCGGCGACGAGCGCCTCGCGGCCCTCGCGTGGCCCCTCGCGTGGAACCCGCAGATGATGCTCGGGTTCTTGAACTTCCTCCTGGGGATTCCCCTCGCGATGGCGGCGCTCGGGCTCTTCGCCGACCGCGAGGCGCGGCTCCGTCCGCGACGCCAGCTCGCCCTCGCGGCCTTCGCCCTCGCGGCTTTCTACGCCCACCTGGTGCCCTACGGGCTCCTCGGCCTCGGCACGCTCCTGCTCCTCGACGCGCCCGCCCTCCGCGGCGCGTTCGACGCCGCGCCCGACGGCACGCCCGACACAAAAACGCTCGCGCGCGCCCTCGCGGCCGATGGGCGCCACGCGGTGCGCCAGCTCTTGTTTCTTGTCCCCTCGCTGGTCGCCGTGGCCGTGTGGCTCTTGCGTACGCCCGCCGCCGACGCGAGCGTGCGCGCGGGCGGCGTGGGCGTCGTGGCGCACCCCGAGTGGCCCGCGTTCGTGAGCCTGCCGCGCGAGCTCTCGAGCGTGGTACTCGACTTTCCGGGCGAGCAAGACGAGCGCGCGCTGCTCGCGTGGGGCCTCTGCGCGCTCGCGGCCCTCGCGGCGACGCGCGGCGTGAGCGACGACGCCCGACGGCCTCGCGCGCCCTGGTGGGTCTTCGCCGTGCCGCCCGTCGTGGCGGCGGCGATGTACGTCGCGCGGCACCGCACCTTCGCGTGGGTGTGGGGCCTCACGTCGGAGCCCGAGACCACCTGGTCGCAGATCGCGGGGCGAGCCTCCGTGGTGGCCGCGCTCGGCGCCTTCGCGGCCCTGTGGATCGCCCGCGCGCGCATCGACGACGCGCCCTCCGCGCGCACGACGCGGCTCGCGTGGCTGCCCGCGGCGTGCGGGCTGTTGTACATGGTCGCGCCCGCGAGCTACGGGTGGATCTGGCCCATTCACACGCGCTTCGCGGTCACCGCGGCGCTGGTGCTGCCGCTCCTCGCGGGGGCCTCACGGGCGGGCGCCTCGGCGTGGCTCCTGTGCGCGGTGCTCGGGGCCACGTCGGCGGGCATGGCGGGCGACGTGGGCGAGCGCTTCGCCCGGTGGGAGAGCTCCGAGCTCGGCGACCTCGACGCGGCCCTCGCCCACGCGGCCCCGGGGCGCAGGCTCGTCGCGCTTGTGCCCGCGGCCGCAAGTGCGCATGTTCCCAACGTTCCGATTCTGCACGCGGCGGCCTACTATCAAGTGCGTGGCGGCGCCGTGGCGACCTTCTCCTTCGCAGACTTCCCGCAATCGCCGTTTCGCTATCGCGACGGGCCCCAACGCCCGCCAAGACTCCCGCCGCGCTGGGAGTGGACCACGGAGCTGCGCGTCGCCGACCCCGAGATGAACTACTACGACTACGTGCTCGCGCGCCGCGGCGTGTTCGACGAGCCGGGGCAGCACCCCGACCGCTACACCCTCCGCTTCGAAGGCCGCGACTGGAACCTGTACGAACGCCGCGGGCGCGGCGACGCTCCTTCGGGAGCACCGTCGGGGTCACCGCAATGACCCCTCCGCGCCGCCGCGGCATGAAGGCAGAACCGAAGACCCTATGGAGATCGTGATCGACCGCGGCAAGACCGTCCTCTTCGAGGACCTGCCCCCGCGAAGCGTGGCCCTCGACGGCTACGTGCTCGGCCCGCGCATCGACGCCGAGACCGAGCGGTACAGCTTCGACCACCACGGCGACTGCGTGCGCCACGCCACGCGCAGCACCGCCGAGCAGGTGCACGACGCCATCGTGCTCGGCCTCGCGCCCCGATCGCTCACCATCTTCGTCAACGACGTCGACCTCGACACCGCCCTCGCCGTCTGGCTCCTGCGACACACCGAGCGCGCGCGCGAGCCCCTGGTGAACCGCCTCGTCCACGGGGCGGGCCTCCTCGACGCCCACAGCGGCGCGTTTCCCCTCGCGGGCGACCTCCCCACCATCGTCGAGTGGCTCTCCGAACCCGAGACCCGCGCGCGCGCCGAGGGCTCGTACTTTCAGCTCGACGCCCACGGCCTGCGCGCCCTCCTCGACGAGATCGGCCGCCGCGTGTCGCAGTACGCCGACGGCGCCTCGGCGGCCTACACCGAAGACTTTCACATCGACAACCGCTACGAGGTCTTGCACCGCGGCACCCACTGGGTGCTCGTGCAGAGCCTCGGCACCCGCGCCCACGCGCGCCTCTTCGCCGACGGCCACGACCGCGTGGTGATCCACACCACGCTCCCCGACGGCACGCACGGCTACACCGTGGCCAAGCGCTCCGAGTTCGTGAAGAACTTCCCCGTCGCGCGCATCCTCACCGCCCTCGACGCGCGGGAGCACGGCTGGGGCGGCGGCAGCACCGTCGGCGGCGCGCCCCGCCACGCCGACGGCTCGCGCAGCCGCCTCGCGCCCGCGGAGGTCTTCGACATCGTCGAGCGCGTCGTGCGCGACAGCGTCGCCGAGGCCGCCGCGAACCCCCACGCGCCCTGTTCCCTCGTGCCGCCGAGGCCCTCGACGCCGCCCCCTGCGCACGACGCGCACGGTCGTTGACAGCCCGTCGGCGCGGTCGCATCTTGCGACTCCCCTTCTCCCTGACAAGCACCGGAGGCTGCCATGGCGTCTGAGCACGTGAAGACCGTTACCGACCAGAATTTCCAAGCCGAAGTGGTCAACTCGACCGAGCCCGTGCTCATCGATTTCACCGCGACGTGGTGCGGCCCCTGCAAGCAGATCGCGCCCTTCATCGACCAGATCGCGGCCGAGTACAACGGCCGCCTCAAGGTCGCCAAGCTCGACATCGACAACAGCCCCAACACCCCCGCCACGCTGGGCATCCGCGGCGTCCCCACGATCATCGTGTACAAGGGCGGCAAAGAGGTAGCCCGCCAGGTCGGCGCGGTGCCCAAGCACAAGCTCGTGCAGCTCTTCGAAGCGCACCTCGGCTGAGCGCCTCTCCCGCCGCACGCCGCGCGCTCGTTTGCGCGACGGCGCGTCTCATCGAACAGGCTTGACCCGACGTCGTGGGCGCGCGAAGCATCGCCCCGCCATGAACGACCGATTCCTTCGCGCCTGCCGCCGTGAGCCCGTCGACCGCACCCCCGTCTGGTTCATGCGCCAGGCCGGCCGCTACATGGCCGAGTATCGCGCGCTGCGCGCGAAGTACACCATCCTCGACCTGTGCCACACGCCGGAGCTCTCGCTCCAGGTCACGATGCAGCCGGTCAACGCGCTCCCCGTCGACGCGGCCATTCTCTTCGCCGACATTCTCCTCCCGCTCGAGCCCATGGGCGCGTCCTTCGAGTTCGCCGCGGGCGAGGGGCCGGTCATTCACGAGCCCATCCGCTCGCGCGCGCAAATCGACGCGCTGCGCGTGTGCGACCCGCACGAGGGCCTCGGGTACGTGCTCGAGTCGCTCAAGCT
>CAISKJ010001338.1 GCA_903885885.1 uncultured delta proteobacterium | reverse complement strand
GCCGTCCAGGCCCCCTCGGCCGCGTCGAGGCTCGATCGCTGCCAGTCGACTGCCGCGCGCCAGCCGCGCAGGGCCGGAGGGGGCACCGCCGTGAGGAGCATGGCGAAGCGTGGTGACACCGCAGCGCACGTGAGGGCGGCCGCCTCGACGCGCCCGCTCTCGAAGGGCGACAGGGCCATGCCACCGCTGAGGCCCTCCACGGCTCCCATGAGCGCGTCGAGCGCCGTGAGGTACACGAGTCTGCCCTCGGCGATTCCGAGGGCCTCCGAGGCGCTCAGGCCGCCCACGGCGTCATCAATTGGGTCGAGCGCGAGGAGCCGCGCGGTGGTGGCGTCGCGCCCGAGCGTGTCGGGCGTGGTGTCGGCCACCGCGACGACCACGAGGCCCGCGCTCGGGAGCTCGGGGCCGTCGATGTGGAGCGTGACGTCGTAGTTGTAGTCGCGCGCGCCCTCGGGGCTGATCTTCACCTCGTCGGCGAGACCGAAGACCTGCAGCGGCCCCCACGAGATGCGCAGGCGCCGCTTGCGCACGGCGAGCTGCTTGAGGTTGCGCGAGAGGGCGAAGGCGCGCCCGGGCACCCCGCGATCCTGCAGGTTGCCCTTGATGTTCCAGGGCCCGTGCTTCACCCCCATCACCTGGCGCGACGGTGTGTCCTGCCCGGGGTAGTAGGTCTCGTTCTGGCGGACCTGCACCGAGTCTTCGAAGGCCCCGCCGGAGCCGCGTCCACCGAGGGGCGCGTCGCGGCCCTTGAGCACCACGCGCAGAGGCGCGCCGCCGTCGGCGCTCTCGACCTCTTCGATGGTGAACGTGTTGGCGTCGGTCATGGGGGCCTATCGGCGCAGCGTCGTGAGGCCCGGCCGCGCGCTCTGGGTGGGGTTCCTGAGCTCTCTCTGAATCACGTGCATCACGCTCAGCGCCACGCGCTCGGGGTTGTCGGCCTGCTCGATGCGGAAGTGGTTGTTGATCGTCGTGTGATGCTTCGCGGCTGCCGGGTGCGGCGTGCGCGCGGGCCCGGCGGGCGCGTGCAGCGGGCTCGATCGCACGTTCGCGAGCGTGTGGTCGCGCATCGCCTCGGGGGTGCGCGAAGGGTCGCCGTCGGCGGCGTTTCCCATGCCGTTCGCCTCGCCACCGCCGAAGAGCGCTCGGTACTGGGCGCGCAGCGGGTCGAGGGCGAAGCCGACGATCTCGCGCTCCAAGCGCACTACGTAGCTCGCCACCGTCGCGAGCCCGCCGACGATCGACCCCATGACCGACACGAAGGTGGTGAGTCCCTCGAGGAGCCCCGAGCCGTACATCACGACGACGGGCCGCAGGGCCTCGCCGAGGTCCGTGAGGCCGCTCTTGAAGATCCTGATCGACGGCTGCAGGTCGCGCAGCGCGGCGTCCGTGTCGAACGCTCCGTCGTGGATCGCGAGACCCGCCGCGCCGACCGCGAGGAGCCCGCCCACCGCGAGCGGTGTCGCAGCAGCGAGGCCCGCGCCGCCCGCCGCGCCGCCGGCGCCTCCTCCGAGCCCCATCGAGCTTGCGGCGCCCGCGAGGCTCCCGACGGTTTGCACGGCGCTCACAGCCGCGGAGCCCGCGCGCAGGCCCGCGTAGACCGTAAGCGCGCGCCGCCCGGTGGCTTCGACCTCGGAGGCGAGCTCGCGCCAGTGCTCGCGCAGGTACGTGAGCGCGTGCTTGCCGCGGTCGTAGATCATGTCGAAGGCGCGCGCGCCCGCGTCGCCCCATCGCTGCACCCGCAGCTCGATCTCGGGCGCGTGCAGCGTGAGGTAGGAGCCCATCTCCTGTAGTCGCGCCGTGGCGCGCTCGAAGAGGGGCCTGGTGGCCAGCTCCTCGAGGCGGTGGGCCTTGCCCATGACCGTCGTGAGCGCCGTCGAGAAGGTGCCGCTGAACGCGCCCACCATGTCGGCGTAGCGGCCCGTCGCGCCCTGGAGCGCCGTGAGGCGCTGCGGCGCGGACATGGCGTTGAAATCCTCGGCCGTCTTGCCCACCAGCGACTGGAGCTGGTTCCACATCGCGACCTGCGCGCCTGCGCGCCCCTGCAGGAGCAGTCGCAGGTCGCGCCCTGACTGATCGGCGTCGACGTGGAGCGCTATGCCCACCGCGGCGAACTGGTTGGTGAACCGGCTCACATCGAGGGCGTTCGACATCCCCGCCTGGAGGGCAGCGGGGAGCGCCGTCGAGAAGACGTTGACGAAGTCCTGCGCCTCGCCGGGCAGCGCGTCGGCGTCGCGCCGGATCGACGCGAGCACCGACGACGCGTCGCGCATTCCATCGGCGAACGTGGCGGCGCCGCCGTTCGCCTGCAGCATCCCGGCGATGCCGATTTCGGTGTCTTGCGTGACGGAGTTGAGCTGCACCATGTCGCGGGCGAGCGCGCGCACGCCCATCGCAGCGACGCCGCCGACCGCGGCAACGCCGATCATGCCGAGCCGCTCCATGCCCGCGGCCGCGCGGTCGAGGTGACCTTGCAGTCCCGAGAGCGAGCCGCCGATGGTGTTCGCCATCGCCTGCGCGCCCTGGTCTTTGCCGTGGAACACGACGTCGACGGTGTAGGTCTGCGCTGCGGTCATGGCGGGCTACTTTCCGGTGGCGCCTGGCGTCGCGCCCTCTTCGTCGACGATGAACTTCAGCGCGGCGTAGCGACGCAGGAGCACCCGCGTGGGCAGGCGCTCCAGCATCTCCCACGACTGCGAGCCGTAGCGGCCGATCCAGGCGATCAGCCAGTCTCGGCGACCGAGCTCATCGTCTCGAAAAAATCGCGGTCTTCCTCCTGCGGCGTGTGAGCGCGCGCATAGAGCGTGGAGATCACCGCGCGATCCTTCGGACCGAAGAGCGAGTCGTAGTCGGTCTCGAGCTGCGCGTACCCGAGCGGCTTCCAGTCGGCCTCGACGAGGTCGGCGCGCTCGAAGCGCTCGTACGCCGGCGCCTTGCCGTCGAGGCGAAAGATGGGCTTCCCGTCGGCGTCGCGCTTCTGCACGGGCTTGCCGTCGACGGTCTTGAAGAGCGGCTTGCGGGCGCTCACGGCCACGAGCGCCAGCTTGAAGCACTCGTGGTCGAGCGTGACGGGGTTGGGCGGCAGAAGCGCCCCGTTGGGGGCCTTCGTGGCACAGGCCTCGTAGGCGGTGGCCTGCTGGGCGCTGGAGAGCTCGCGGAGCTTGATCCAGCGCCCGTCGGGG
>CAISKJ010001337.1 GCA_903885885.1 uncultured delta proteobacterium | reverse complement strand
CACGAGCGTCACCGTGTCGGAGGTGCTCGTGTCGCTGTCGATGGACATGGCGTTGAAGGTGGGCTCGACGGCGTCGCGCAGGGCCGCGCGCAGGTCGTCGCGCGACACGTCGCAGTCGGTGAGCAGGTACACCAGCATCGTGGCGAGGTTGGGCTCGATCATGCCGGCGCCCTTGGCGATGCCCACGATGGAGCCCTCGCCCACGGAGGCGCGGCGCACCTTGGGGTAGAGGTCGGTGGTAACAATGCCCTCGGCCGCGGGCATCACCGAGGCGCCCTGCAGGGCCTCGACGGCGGCGGGGAGCGCGCCGAGCATCGCGTCGACGGGGAGGCGCCACCCGATGACGCCCGTCGAGCACGGGAGCACCTCGCGGGCGCTCACCCCGAGGAGCTTCGCGACGCCGTCGCACACGCGCTCGGAGGCCTCGACGCCGCCGGGGGCGCACACGTTGGAGACTTTATTGTTCACCACGATGGCCGCGAGGGTGGGCGACGCGAGGCGCTCGCGCCCGATGAGCACCGGCGCGCCGGGGAAGGCGTTGCGGGTGAACACGGCGGCGAAGGCGTCGGTCGGGCGGTCGAGGGCGATGAGGGTGAGCGTCATGGCCGAGGGCTTGTGCACCTCGGCGGGCACGAAGCCGAAGCGGGCCGAGCCCACGCGAAAGCCCTGCGGGAGGGCCGACTGCGACGCGAGCCAGGCGCGGTGCGCCTCGAGCGAGGAGAACTCCAGAGCTGTCATGGCGGGGAGCGGTGCTTTCGCCCGGATCCGACGCCCTCGTCAAGGTGCGTGGCGGGTGTGTGCGGTGTGACCGTTGGGGGGGTGTGGCCGCGGGCGACGGTGGCCCCGCGCGCGAAGGGAGGCCTCAGGCGGGAGGACGCGAGTCGGAGCGAGCCCCATCGGGCGCGTCGGGCGCGTCGGTGGTGCGCGCCCTGGGCGATTGTGCGACGGGCTGCGGCCCCGTGCGGATGCGCTTGATCCGCTCGCGGACGCGGAGGCCCACCTCGCGGTCGACGCGCTCGAGGGGGTTGCTGCGAATCAGAACGACGGGATCACGCGGGTTGGTGCCCATGGATGAATGCCTCCACGAAAACAGCGATCGGGGTGGAGCGTTGACCACTCCGCCGGTGACCACCTGTGGGGGCAATCTAGCGCCGAGGCAAACGACTTGTCTACCGCACCACCGCCCGCGGCCCGCTGTGGGGCGCCGCGCGAGGCGGTGCCTCAATCGAGGTTGATGGGCGCCCAGAAGAGCTTGAGCTGGTGGTGCGTGCCCGAGCGTCGGTATCCGACGAGGCCGAAGAGGAAGTTCCACGACAGGTCTTCGGGGCGCGGGCGGGCGTAGGAGAAGAGCGGCAGCACGTGCCACTCGTAGGAGCGCACGCCCTGGCGCTGCGACTCCATGTAGAGCACCGGCGGAATGACGATGGTCTGCGACTCGGGGTCGCGGTAGCGCCAGAAGAGGGGGGTGACCATCATGAGGTCGCTGCCCGTCTCGGCGTTGGTGAAGCGCGCGTAGAGGGGCCCGAGCACCGCGTGGGTGCGCGCGCCCGAGCGGCCCGTGAACACCAGCGGGTAGATGTTGAAGAACCAGTCGCGCCCCTCGCGCTCGTAGTGCACCGTGGGGGCCACCCACCAGGTGTTCGTGTTGAGCGTCGCGCGGTGATAGAAGAGCGGCAAGAGGGCTTCGGTGTGGGCCCCCGTGGCGGGCTCGCGCGACGAGAAGAAGAAGGGCGCGACGGCGTCCCAGTTCGTGCGGCCGCGGTGGTTCTGGTAGAGCCAGCTCACGAACGTAGACGACTCGCCCTCGCGGCCGTAATAGAAGAGCGGGGTGACGACCGTGCGGCTGTTCTCGCCCGCGGCGAGGTGCAACAGGGGCACGATGCTCGTGCGGCTCGAGGTGCGGTCGTGGCGGTGAAAGAACACCGGCGCGAGGTTGACCGAGAAGCTGTCCGGTGAGCTCGTGGTCCAGAAGGGGCCCACGACGGTGAGCGAGCGGTCTTCGTCGCGGTTGTAGCGGTGGTACGTGAGCAGCGGCGGGATGACGGCGTAGTTGCCGTGCGCGTTGTTGCCGCCGAACACGATGGGCGCGAGGCCCCAGTCGGTGTCGTTGCGCAGGCGGTCGTAGAAGAAGGGCCCCGCGAGGGTGAACGCGTGCTCGGGGCGCCACGTGTGCACCGTGAGCAGCGGCGGAATGATGAGGTGCTCGCGGTGCAGCGACCCGTCTTCGCCGAAGGACTCGCCGTAGAAGAACAGCGGCGCGAGGCCCACCGCGCGGCCGTGGAGCTCGCCGCGGCCCTGCCAGCTGTGATGGTAGAAGGGCGGCACCACGTCGGTGCCCCAGGTGCCGCCGTCGTCGCGCGCGCCGCGCCAGTGGAAGAACACCGGAAACACCGCGTCGGCCTGCGTGGTGGGCGAGCGGTAGCGGTAATACGGCGGGATGAGCAGCGCCGAGGCGTCGCCGCGGCGGTCGCGGTAGAAGAGCGGAAACAGCACCGTGGTGGCGCGCGTCGCGCTGCGCTCGACGAGCAGCAGCGGGGGGATGAGCACCCGGTGGACGTCGCCCTCGTCGGCGCTCGGGGCCGCGTCGCCGGGCGTTGCGCCGAGCTCGGCGCGGGCCTCGGGCGTGAGGGGCACCGCCTGCTGCGGCGCGCGCGTGGCGGGCTGCGCGCTCGGCGCGGGCT
>CAISKJ010001336.1 GCA_903885885.1 uncultured delta proteobacterium | reverse complement strand
CGGGCGCGGGCGTCGGCGAGACGACCGGCGCGGGGTCGTGATGCGCCTCGCAGGCGACGAGCGAGAGCGCGACGAAGAGGGTAGAGATGCGCATGGGTGCGTTGATATCACCGATGGGGGCGCGGCGCGCCGGTCCGCGCGGCGACGTCACGCGTGCGCCTCGACGGGCGGCCGGCGCTCGCCCACGCGAAACATCTTGAGCAGCCCGGGCAGGAGCACGAGCCCGAGGAGCGTGCTCGACGCGAGCCCGCCGATCACCACCGTGGCGAGGGGGCGTTGCACCTCGCTGCCCGCCGACGTGGAGAGCGCCATCGGGGCGAAGCCCAGCGCGGCCACGGTGGCGGTGAGCAGAAGCGGGCGGAGCACCGTCACGGCGCCGCGCACGAGGGCGTCGTCGAAGGCATCGCCGTCGTCGACGCGGCGACGGATCTCGCTCGCCATGACCACGCCGTTGAGCACCGCGATGCCGCAGAGCGCGATGAAGCCCACCGCGGCGGGAATGCTGAAGGGCATCGCGCGGAGCTTGAGCGCCACGATGCCCCCGACGAGCGCGAAGGGCACGCCGGAGAACACCGCGAGCGCGTAGCGCAGGTTGCCGAAGGTGAGAAACAGCATGCCCACGATGATGCCCAGGGCCACGGGCACCACGAGGGCGAGGCGCTCGGTGGCGCGCGCGAAGTTCTCGAACTGACCGCCCCACTCGAGGTGGTAGCCCGGAGGCAGGCGAATCTCGCGCCGCGCGCGGGCTTGGGCCTCGTTGACGAAGCTCATGAGGTCGCGCCCGCGGAGGTTGACCTCGACGCGCAAGCGCCGCTGGCGGTTCTCGCGGCTGATCTGCGCGGGGCCGTCTTCTTCGGTGATGGTGGCCACCTGGGCGACGGGCACGAGGCGCCCCGCCGCGTCGCCCACGGGGAGCCTGCCGAACGCGTCGCTGCTCCCCGAGCCGGGCGGGAGGAGCACGCGCAGGTCGAAGCGGCGTTGGCCTTCGAACACCACGCCCACCTGGCGGCCCTGGCGCGTGGCCTCGACGGCGCCGAGCACGTCGTCGGTCGAGAGGCCGTAGCGCGCGAGGCGGGCGCGGTCGGCGCGCACGCGCAGCATGGGGAGCCCGAGGGCCCGCTCGACGCGCACGTCGCCCGCGCCCGGAATCGATCGCATGAGGCGACCGATGCGGTTGCCGAGCTCGCTCATCACCGTGAGGTCGTCGCCGAACAGCTGAATGGCCACGTCGCAGCGCGAGCCCGAGATGAGCTCGTTGGTGCGGTCTTCGATGGGCTGCGAGATCGACACGAACGTAGAAGGCACCTCGCGCTCGATGGCCTCTTTCATGCGCTCGCCCAGCGAGTCGAGGTCGTGCGCGGTGGTCCACGTCTCGCGCGGCCGCAGGTGCGTGAGATAGTCGGTGGTGTCCATCCCAACGGGGTCCGTGGCCACCTCGGCGCGGCCCGTCATCGCGAGCACCGTCACCACCTCGGGAAAGCGCTTGAGCACGCGCTCCGTCGCGAGGTCGAGCCTGCGCGCCTCGCTCATCGAAATGCTCGGCATGCGCCGCGCGGCCACCACGATGTCGCCCTCGTCGATGCGCGGCACGAAGTCGGCCCCGAGCTGCGACGCGACGGGCAAGGTGGCCACGAGCAGCGCCACCGCCACCGCCGCGAGCACGACGCGCTGCCGCACGGCCCACGCCACGACGCGCGCGTAGGGCGCCTCGAGGCGCGCGAGCACGCCGTGGTGGCCCTTCACCTTCGGGGGCTTCAAGAGCGTGACGGCCCCCGCGGGAAAGATCACCAGCGCGAACACCAGCGAGCCGCCCAGGGCGAGCGCCATCGTGGTGGCCATCGGGCGAAACATCTTTCCCTCGACGCCCTCGAGGGTGAGCAGCGGCAGGTACACCAGCAGAATGATGAGCACGGAGAAGACGACGGGGCGCGCGACCTGACGCACCGCCTCGCCCGTGAGGCGTCGAAAGTTGTGCTGCGTGACGTCTTCGGCGGCGAGGCGCGCGAGGGCAGCCTCGAGCATCACGATGGGCCCGTCGACGAGGAAGCCGAAGTCGATCGCGCCGAGCGACATGAGGCTCCCGGTGACCTTCAAGACGAGCATCCCCGCGACGGCGAGCACCATCGCGAAGGGGATGCCCAACGTGACGAGCAGCGCCCCGCGCGCCGACCCGAGAAACACCGCGAGCACGATGGCCACGAGCGCCGCGCCCTCGACGAGGTTCTTCGACACCGTCGAGAGCGTGCGGTCGATGAAGTCAGACCGGTCGTACACGTCGGTGATCTGCACGCCCGCGGGGAGGTGGCGCCGTATCTCGGCCACCTTCTCGTGGACGCTCTGCACCACCGTGCGCGAGTTCTGCCCCACGAGCATCATCACGATGCCGGTGACCACCTCGCCCCGGCCGTCTTGGGTCACCACGCCCTGCGGGAGCGTAGCGCCGACGCGCACCGTCGCGAGGTTGCGAATGAGCACGGGTGTCCCCTCGGGGTCCGTCGCGACCACCACCGAGGCGATGTCGTCGAGGGTGCGCAGCTGCCCTTCGCCGCGAATGGTGTACTGCTCCGCGCCGCGCTCGATGTAGCCGCCCCCCACGTTGGCGTTGTTGCGCGCGAGCGCGTCGAGCACGCGCCCCAGGGTGACCCGGTGCGCCGCGAGCTTGGCGGGGTCGAGCACCACCTCGTACTGCTTCTTCTCGCCGCCGAGGGCGTTCACCTCGATGACGCCGCGCACGGTGCGGAGGCTCGGGCCGATCTCCCACTCGAGCATCGAGCGCAGCTCCGTGGGCGTGTGCCGGTCGCTGCGAAGAACGAACTGATAGATCTCTCCGAGCCCGGTGCTCACGGGCGCGAGCTCGGGCTTGCCGAACTGCGCCGGGATGTCGGCCTCGATGCTCCGCAGGCGCTCGAGCACGAGCTGCCGCGCGAACCACACGTCGGCGTCTTCGTCGAAGACCACCGTCACCGCCGACATGCCCGAGCGCGTGACCGAGCGAATCTCCGCGAGGCGCGGGAGCCCGTTGAGCCCCGTCTCGATGGGAAAGGTCACGAAGCGCTCGACCTCTTCGGCCGAGAGCCCCGGCGAGTCGGTGAGCACCTGCACCTGCACGTTGGTGACGTCGGGCACCGCGTCGATGGGCAGCGCCCGCACGGCGAACCACCCCGCCAGGAGGATCAGCAGCGCCACGGGGAGCACCACGCCGCGGTGCCGCACGGCCCGCTCTACGATCGCATCGAGCATCGACGTCCCCTGCGTTACCGCTGCAGCTCGCTCTTGAGCGCGAAGGCGCCCTCGACCACGGCCTCGTCGCCCTCGGCGAGCCCGCGCACCACCTCGACACGCTCGCCGTCGCCCGCGCCCAGCTCGAGCGTCCGCGGCTCGTACTGGTCGCGCCCCACGGCCACAAAAACGGCGGGCCGCCCCTCGATCTGCAGGAGGGCCACGCGCGGCACCGTGAGCGCGTCGCGCCCCTCGGCACCCGCGGGGTGCAGCCGCGCCGTCACGAACTGCCCGGGCCGCAGGATCGCGCCCTCGTTCGCCACCTCGACGCGCACCCGGGCCGTGCGGGTCGCCGCATCGACCACGGGGTCGACGTGCTCCACCACGCCGTGAAACACGCGCCCGGGCCACGTCTCGCACACGATCTCGGCGCGGTCGCCGTCGTGCACGCGCGCGAGGTCGCGTTCGAACACGTCGAGCAGCACCCAGAGCTCGCTCGTGTCGCCGATGCGCAGGAGCGTGCTCGTGGGCTCGACGCTCTGCCCGACCACGCCCTGCCGCGCGATCACCTCGCCCGCGATGGGCGCGCGCAGCGTAACGCGCCGGGGCGCCGCGGACCCCGCCGTCGAGGGGAGCTCCGACGGTGAGAGTCCCATCGCGACGAGGCGCGCCTCGGCGCCCCGCGCCTCGGCCTGGAGCGCCTGCGCGTTCGCGCGGGCCTCTTCGAACGCCTGCGCGGTGGTGAGCTGCTGCGCCGAGAGCGACGTCTCCCGCGCCAGCGCCTGGCGCGCCGCGATGAGCCGCGCTTGCGCGGAGAAGTACTGCGCGATGCCCTCGCCGAGCTGCGCGCTCTCGATCTCGGCGAGCGCGTCGCCCG
>CAISKJ010001335.1 GCA_903885885.1 uncultured delta proteobacterium | reverse complement strand
GGGGGTCATCGTGCGGCGCATCGAGGCCGTGTACTCCGAAGGCCAGCTCGAGGCGCTCATCGCGCCCGCGCTCCCGCCGCGGCGGTGATACCGTCGCCGCGTGCGTTGGCTCTATCACCTCGCCCCGCGCGAGAGCGTGCCCGGTGACCGCTATGCGCCGCCCTCGCTCGCGCGCGAGGGCTTCCTCCACGCGTCCTTCGCCGACGCCGTGGCCGAGAGCGCGCGGCGCTACTTCGCGCCCGACGCCGACCTCGTGGCGTGGCGCATCGACCCGCGGCGCCTCGACGTCGCCGTCGACCTCGCGGCGACGCCGCGCGGGCCCATGCCCCACATCGCGGGCTCCCTCGTCGGCGACGCGGTGCGCGAGGTGTGCGAGCGCGCGTCGTGGGCTTCGCTCCCCGATCGCGTCACGGGGCACCGCGTGGCCTTCGTGGCCTTCGAAGGCATGACCCTCCTCGACCTCGTGGGGCCCCTCGACGCCGTCTCGCGGCTCCGCACGATGGGCTTCGACCCCGCCGTGGTGACCGAGGTCATCGGCGTCGCGCGCGAGCGCGTGTGGACGGGCGACGGCGCCACGCTCACCGTGTCATCGGTGCGACCCGACCTCGACGCGTACGACGTCGTGGTGATCCCCGGCGGGCTCGCGGCGCGTGAGCTCGCGCGCGACGAGGAGGCGCTCGCGTGGCTACGCAAACGCTCGGCGAACCGCCTCTGGGCGTCGGTGTGCACCGGCGCGCTGGTGCTCGGCGCGGCGGGGGTGCTCCGCGGTCGGCGCGCGACGACGCACCGCAGCGCCTTCGATCAATTGGCCATGTACGAAGGTGTTTCGGTGCGAAGCGAGCGCGTGGTGCGCGACGGCTCGGCGCTCACCGCGGGGGGCGTCACGGCGGGCCTCGACCTCGGGCTGACGCTCGTGTCGACGCTCGCCGACGACGAGACGGCGCAGCGCATCGCGGCGCAGATGGAACTCCCCGCGTGGAGTGGCCCGTCGGGCCCTTGACGGTCGCGCGCGGGAGGATGAAGTCTCGCGGTATGCGCGCGCTTCGCTTCGTCACGGTGCTCTCTCTCCTCGCGGGCTGCTCCGACGACACGCCGACCAACGCCCTCGACGCGTCGACCGACGGCGCGGCCCCGACGCAGTCGTGCGCCACCACGTTCTCGCTCAACCTCGGGCGCCCCGCGCGCGCCGTGGCGGTGGCGGGCGAGTGGAACGGCTTCTCGCCCACGGCCACGCCGATGGCCGATGTGGGCGGCGGGGTGTTCCGCGCCGAGGTCAACCTCGCGCCGGGCGACTACGGCTACAAGTTCGTCATCGACGGCAGCGAGTGGACGCTCGACCCCGCCGCCCTCGCGCGCACCTACGTGGGCGGCACCGAGAACTCGCGCGTGACCGTGCCCGACTGCAACGTCCCGACGCTGCGCGTGCTGCGCGCGAGCGCCACGGGCGACGGGGCCCTCGAGCTCGACGTGCAGTACGTCGACGGCGCCGAGCGGCGCGGCGCCGACGCGGCCTCGGTGCGCGTCACCATGAGCCCCACGGCGCTCCCCGCGGGCGCCGTCACCTTCGACCGCGCCACGTCGCAGGTGCGCGTCCGCGCGCGCGGCCTCGCGGCCACCAAGTACTCGCTGCGCATCAACGTATCGTCGGCGGGCGGGCGCCGCGCAGAAGAGCTCTTCGTGCCCATGTGGGTCGAGCGCGAGCCCTACCAGTGGGGCGACGGGCCGGTGTACTTCGTGTTCACCGACCGCTTTCGCAACGGCGACCCCACCAACGACGGCCGCGTGGGCGGCATCGCCCCCATCGCCGACTGGAACGGCGGCGACTTCGCCGGCGTGACGGCCGCGCTGCGCGACGGCTACTTCGACCGCCTCGGCGTGAAGGCCCTGTGGCTCTCACCGGTGAACAGCAACACGCACGCGGCGGGGCGCGGCAGCGACGGGCGCAACTACGCGGGCTACCACGGCTACTGGGTGAACCAGGGGCGGCAGACCGACTCGCACTGGGGCTCCCTCGACGCGCTGCGCGCGCTCAACGCCGAGGCCCACCGCCACGGCATCCGCGTGCTCTACGACCTGGTGCACAACCAGCTCCACAGCGAGCACCCGTACTACCGGGATCATCAGCGCGACGGGTGGTTCAACGGCGACGGGTCGTGCGTCTGCGGCGGTCCCATGTGCTCGTGGGACGACCGTCCTGTAGATTGTTGGTTCACCAACTACCTGCCCGACGTCAACTGGTCGAACATGCGCGTGGCCGACGCGATGCTCGGCGACGCGTGGTGGTGGCTCACCGACACCGACGCCGACGGCTTCCGCGTCGACGCGGTGAAGCACATGAACTACCTCTCGACCACGAACCTCCGCGCCCTGCTCGACCGCTACGAGACGGGCAACGCGCGGGCCTACTCCGTGGGCGAGACCTTCACCGGCGCCGACGGCCACGACCTCGTGCGGCGCTACGTGGGCCGCGGGGCGCTCCACGCGCAGTTCGACTTCCCGCTGTTCTGGTCCATCCGCGGCGCCTTCGCGCAGAACGGCGGCACCATGGGCGACCTCGAGAACGCCGTGCAGGCGAGCGAGCGCGCCTTCGGCGACGCGCCCATGTCACCGTTCCTCGGCAACCACGACGTGACGCGGTTCCTCTCCGAGGCCGCGGGGCAGATCGTGGGCGACTCGCGCGAGCTCGGGTTCAACGCCCCGCCGCCGCCGCCCGACCGCGACGAGCCCTACGAGCGCATGGCCCTCGCGTGGACCTTCACCCTCACGCAGCGCGGCGTCCCGTTGATCTACTACGGCGACGAGGTGGGCCTGCCCGGCGCGGCCGACCCCGACAACCGTCGCATGATGCGCTTCGGCGCCGACCTCAACGCGCGCGAGTCGCGGCTGCTCGCCCACGTGCAGGCGGTGGGCGCGCTGCGGTCCACGCACGCGGGCCTCCGCCGCGGCGCGCGGCGCTCGCTGCACACCGACGGCGACGGGTACGTGTACGCGCGGGGCACTGGCGACGCCGTGGCGCTCGTCGCCCTCACCCGCGGAGGCACCGCGCGTACGGTGAGCGTGCGCGTGCCCGCGGAGCTCGGCGTGGCCGACGGCACCGTGCTGCGCGACGCCCTCGGCGGCGCGTCGGTGACGGTGCGCGACGGGAGCGTCGAGGTGCCGTTCCGCGTGCGATCGAGCGCGATCTACGTGAGGTAGGGAGAGCGAGCGGTCAGAACATCACGCCCAGCACGCCGCGCAGGGTCTGGGCGTTGCTGAACGAGAAGGCCCCGAGGCCGCCCGACGAGGTGCGCTCGTCGGCGCGGGGGCCGAGGCCCGACATCGGAAAGAGAATGCCGTACTGCACCGAGGCGAAGAAGCCCGGCGCCGAGACCGAGCCCTGCGAGGGGTCGCGCCAGTTGGACATGTACGTGACCTCGGCGTCGACCTCGATGCCCAGGTTGGCGTCGTTGCCGCGCGTCTGCACAAACTCGCTCGCGCGCGACCAGATGACCGAGGCGCGGCCGTAGAGGCGGTCGCTGCCGGGGTGGTCGACGAAGGCGTACATCACGCCGGGGCGGAAGTAGTAGGCGCTCGACACCTGGCGCATCACCTGGCGCCAGAGAATGAGGTCGACGCGGTAGTCGGGGTGAAACGCGTACGAGGTGATCGCCGTGGCGTCTTGCCGAACGGGCTGCAGGCGCGCCGTGCGGTAGTTGAGGCCCTCTTGATCGGCGTCGCCCGAGGCGTAGCCCGTGCGAAACTCGAGCTGCAGGCGGTTGTTGAGCAGGCGGTATTCGAACTCGAGCGCGCCGCCGAACTGCAACAGGTCGTAGCGCTGCGGGTCCGGCGACGGGGTCGAGGCGATCGACGTGTTGCCCGCCACGAACACCGCCTCGGCCTCGAGGCGAAAGTTCTTGTGCAGCAGCTGGAACCACAGGTCGCCCGTGAAGGCCAGGGCGTCGCGGCGGATGAAGGCGTTCTGCGTGTCGCCGAAGGCGTTCATGCTCGTCGGGGTGAGGCGCGAGGCCACGTTCTCGCTCGAGAGCGTCTGCCAGCGGAGGAGGCCGTAGAAGCCTGCGTTCCACACGAGGTCGCCGCGCGAGAGCGACTGGCGCGCCTCGGCGGCGTCGACGCGGCGGCCCACGGCGAGGCCGACCTGGTGCACGTCGTCGAGGGTCGAGAGGTCGATGCCCTGGCCCTGACCCGACTCGCCGAGGGTGCCCACCGTCGAGAGGCCCGTCGAGGCGAAGTCGTACATCGCCGCGGCGAAGAGCGAGAGCGGGCGGTACCGAAACTGGTACATCACCCGGTCTACGTGGGTCTGGTAGTCGCTGTCGACGCCGTTGCCCGCGTTGGAGAGAATGCCGAGGCCCCAGTGCCAGGGCATGCGGCCGAAGCGAAGCTGGCCGAGGGTGGCGTTGTTCACCTCGGCCCACGCGCGGCTCACCGTGATGGCGGGCACCAGGCTGTTGGTGCCCGACGGGGGCACCTGCGTCTGCGACTGCGCCGTGATGGGCGCCCAGGGCGACGAGCCCTGCGCCGCCGTGAGCGAGCCGCCCTGCGGCGTCGAGCCGAGGATGAGGTTGTCGTAGATGTCGATCTGGGTGTGCACCGAGATCGAGTCGTTGACGTGAATCTCGGGCGCGAGACGAAGGCGCATGTTGGCCATCGTCTGAAAGTTGTTGAGGCACTGCCCCGGGACCCGCGCCGTGCTGCCGGGCACGGGGGCCGTAGAGCACAGCTCGTTGATGCCGTTGTCGGGGTTGCGCGCCCAGGGCCAGCCCGAGTTCTGGTAGCCCATCGGCTGGCTCGCGACGAGGGAGGGGGTGTCCCACCCGATCGCGAAGTTGTGCATGAGCTCGGGGCGTACGCGAAAGTACCCGTGGAGCACGAAGGCCTGCGAGATGCGGTCGAGGAGGTCGGCGGGCGCGGGGGTCGTGCGCGCTGCGGGAGCCTCTTCGGCGGCGGGCGCTGCGGTGGCTGCGGCCTCTTCGGCGGCGGGGGCTGCGGTGGCTGCGGCCTCGGGCTCGGCGGTCGCGCTCGGGGCCTCTGTCGCGGGGGCGTCGGTCGCCGTCGGCTGCGGGGCCACCGGGGCGGCCGCGCCAGGCTGCGGGGACGTCTGCGCCAACACAGCGGCGGGCGCCGACAGCGTGAGCGCGAGCAAGGATGCCAGGGAACGACGCAATGGACCTCCGACCCGACACGAACAGCGATGCGGCGGGCGCCGCGGGGCTATCACGCGCAGATGGCGTGCGTCAACGCGCGCCTAAAGGGGCTCTTCGGTGGAGGTGATGCGCGGCGAGGGCCCAGACTACAAAGCTTGACCGTGCGAACAGCGGGACGATAGCGTGCCCCTCCACGACGTGACGTACTTAAGGATTGTTCCTCTCGGGGGCCTCGGCGAAATTGGCATGAACTGCCTCGCGCTGGAGTCGCCTGACGGTGTGCTGGTGATCGACTGCGGGGTCACCTTTCCGCATGGCGACCACGGCGTAGATGTCATTCACCCCCTCTTCGACTACCTCGAAGACCGCGAGGGCGACCTCCTCGGCGTGGTGATCACCCACGGCCACGAGGATCACATCGGCGCGCTCCCCTACCTCCTGCGCCGCATGCCCGTGCCCGTGTGGGCGCCGCACTACGCCCTCTCTCTCATCCGCGAGCGTCTGCGAGAGTTTCCCGAGGTGCCCGACATCGACCTCACGCCGACGGTGCCGCGCAAGCACTTCAAGGTCGGCCGCTACGAGATCGAGCCGCTGCGCGTCACCCACTCGATCCCCGACTCGACCGCGCTCGCCATCGATACGCCTGGTGGCCTGGTGATTCACACGGGCGACTTCAAGCTCGAAGACGACCCCCTCGACGACCAGCCCTCCGACGCCGAGCGCTTCGAAGCCCTGGGCGACCGCGGGGTGAGCCTCCTCCTCTCCGACAGCACCAACGTCGACGTGCCCGGCACCGCGGGGCGCGAGCGCGACGTGGCGGCGGCCCTGCACGCCCTCGTGTCGCGCCTCAAGCAGCGCGTCATCGTGGGCATGTTCCCCTCCAACGTGTACCGCTTGAAGACCCTGGTCGAGGTCGCCGCGGCCACGGGGCGCAAGCTCTGCCTCCTCGGTCGCAGCGCGCAGACCCACGTGCGCGCGGCCTCCGAGCTCGGCCGGCTCAACGTCCGGTCTGACATCCTCGTGTCGCCCGAGCGCGCCCGCGAGGTGCCCCGCTCGCAGCTCCTCGTGGTGGCCTCGGGCACGCAGGCCGAGCCGCAGAGCGCGCTGGCCCGCCTCGCCGCGGGCGACCACCCGCGCCTCGCGCTCGAGGCCGGCGACGCGGTGCTCTTCTCGTCGCGCACCATCCCCGGCAACGAGCGCGCGGTGTGGTCGCTCCTGTGCGACCTCGAGCGCCGCGGCGCGGTGGTTCACTTCGCGCAAACCGACCCCAACCTCCACGTGTCGGGCCACGCCTGCCGCGAAGAGCAGCTCAAGATGCTCTCGTGGGTGCGCCCCAAGTCGTTCATCCCGGTGCACGGCACCTACCACCACCTCATGCGCCACGCGGCGCTCGCGAAGTCCGTGGGCATCCACGACGTGTCGCTCATCGAGAACGGGCAGACGAGCATTCTCGACGGCCACGGTCTCAGCGAGGGCGCCTCGGTGCGCGTGGGCCGCGTGCCCGTCGCCAACCGCAACGAGGTGGCCGACGAGGTGCTCCGCGAGCGCGCGGTGATGGGCCAGGTGGGCGCGGTGTTCGTGACGGTGCCCATCGCGCGCAACGGCGCGCTCTCGGGGCCGGTGACGGTGGCGGCGCGGGGCGTGTCGACCGACGGCTCGCCCACGGCGACCGACGAAGACGCGCGGGTGCTCATCGAGAACGCCGTGCGCGACATGCACGCGACGGGCGGCAGCGGCTCGCACGAGGCGATTCGTGACACCGTGCGGCGGGCCGCGCGCAAGGTCTACGCGCGCATGCAGCCCAAGCCCATGGTGGTGGTCACGCTCCGCGAAGGCTGAGCCCGTTCACCCGACGACTGAACGGCTTCAGTCGTCGGGTGAAGCCGTTCACTCGACGACTGAACGGTTTCAGTCGTCGGGTGAAGCGAGCGCGCGCTGCGGTCAGTTGACGAGGAGGCGCTCGAAGCGAAACTCGGCGCCCGGCGCGCGGGTCACGTGAATGGTGTCGCTCGGCATAAAATCGCCGCCGAGAATGCGCTGCGCGAGCGGGTTCTCGAGGTGCTGCTGAATGGCGCGCTTCAGGGGGCGGGCGCCGTACACCGGGTCCCACCCGATCTCGCCGAGGTAGTCCTTGGCGGCGTCGTCGAGCGCCAGCTTGAGCTCGCGCCGCTCGAGGCGCCGCTCGAAGCCGCGGAGCTGAATGTCCACGATGGCGCGGATATCCTCCCGGGCGAGGCGGTGAAAGATGATCGTCTCGTCGAGGCGGTTGAGAAACTCGGGGCGAAAGTGCCTGCGGAGTTCTTCCATCACGGCGCGGCGAATCTGGGCCTCACCCGCGGTGTCTTCGAGAATGTGGGCGCTCCCCACGTTGCTCGTCATGATGAGCACGGTGTTTCGGAAGTCGACGGTGCGGCCCTGCCCATCGGTGAGCCTGCCGTCGTCGAGCACCTGGAGCAGCACGTTCCACACGTCGGGGTGGGCCTTCTCCACCTCGTCGAAGAGAATCACCGAGTACGGCCTGCGGCGCACGGGCTCGGTGAGCTGGCCGCCCTCGTCGTAGCCCACGTACCCGGGCGGCGCGCCCACGAGGCGAGCTACGGTGTGCTTCTCCATGTACTCGCTCATGTCGACGCGAATCATGGCGCGCTCGTCGTCGAAGAGAAACTCCGCGAGGGCCTTGGCGAGCTCGGTCTTGCCCACACCCGTGGGGCCCAGAAACAGAAAGCTCCCGATGGGCCGCCGCTCGTCGCCGAGGCCCGCGCGCGCGCGCCGCACCGCGTTGGCGACGGCGTGCACGGCCTCCTCCTGACCGACCACGCGCTTCGCGAGCTGCTCCTCCATCTTGAGCAGCTTCGACTGCTCGCTCTCGAGCATCTTGCGCAGGGGCACGCCGGTCCACTTGGCCACGATCTCGGCGATGCCCTCGGCGGTCACCTCTTCGCGCAGGTACGCGCCGCCATCTTTCTGCGCGGCGGTGATGGTGTCCTGCGCGGCGGTGAGGTCGCGCTCGAGCTTCGGGATCTCGTCGTACTTGAGCTGCCCCGCGCGCTCGAACTTGCCCTCGCGCGTGGCGCGCTCGAGGTCGCTGCGCGCCTGCTCCAGCCGACCCTTCACGGTGCGCACGGAGGCGATGAGCTCCTTCTCGCGGAGCCACTTGCTCTTCATCGCGTCGAGCACGCTCTTCTGCTCGGCGAGCTCGCGGTTCACGTCTTCGAGGCGCGCCACCGAGGCCTTGTCGGTCTCGCGCGACAGGGCCTGCCGCTCGATCTCGAGCTGCGTCATCCGCCGCTGCTGCTGGTCGATCTCGAGGGGCATCGAGCCGAGCTCCATCTTGAGCTTGGCGGCGGCCTCATCGACGAGGTCGATGGCCTTGTCGGGCAGAAAGCGCTCGGTAATGTACCGGTTCGACAGCGTGGCCGCGGCCACGAGCGCGCCGTCTTGAATGCGAATGCCGTGGTGCACCTCGTAGCGGTCTTTGAGCCCGCGCAGAATGGCGATGGTGTCTTCCACGGTGGGCTGGCCCACGTACACCTGCTGAAAGCGCCGCTCGAGGGCCGCGTCTTTCTCGATGTGCTTGCGGTACTCGTCGAGGGTGGTGGCGCCGATGCAGTGCAGCTCGCCGCGCGCGAGGGCGGGCTTGAGCATGTTGCTCGCGTCCATCGCCCCTTCGGCCGCGCCCGCTCCGACGAGCGTGTGCAGCTCGTCGATGAAGAGCACCACGTTGCCGCTCGACTCGACCTCTTGGAGCACGGCCTTCAGGCGCTCTTCGAACTCGCCGCGACACTGAGCGCCGGCGACGAGGGCCGCGAGGTCGAGCGCCACGATGCGCCGGTCTTTGAGGCTCTCGGGAACGTCGCCCCGCATGATGCGCTGCGCGATGCCCTCGACGATGGCGGTCTTGCCCACGCCGGGCTCGCCGATGAGCACGGGGTTGTTCTTCGTGCGGCGCGAGAGCACCTGCATCACGCGGCGAATCTCTTCGTCGCGGCCGATCACGGGGTCGAGCTTGCCGAGCTTCGCGAGCTGCGTGTAGTCGCGGCAGTATTTCTCCAGGGCTTGAAAGGTGCCCTCGGGGTCGGCGCTGGTCACGCGCTGGTTGCCCCGAACCTCCTTGAGCACGCCGAGAAAGCGGGCCTCATCGAGGTTGAAGCGCTTGAGCACGGCCGCCACCTCGCGGTCGTGCTTGAGCATGGCGAGCACCATGTGCTCCACCGAGGTGAACTCGTCTTTGAGCGCCCTGGTCTCGTCTTCGCACTTCTGCAGCACGTTGTTGAGGCGCCGCGAGATCGAGGGCTCGGCGCCGCCCGACACGCGGGGCAGCTTGTCGACCGCGCGCTCGAACTCCGCGAGGGCCGCGCGCGGGTCGCTGCCGGCCTTCTGAATGAGCGCAGACACCACGCCGCCCTCTTGCTGCAGGAGCGCGATCATGAGGTGTTCGGGCGTGAGCTCGGGGTTGCCTCGGCGCACGGCCTCAGACTGCGAGGCGGCGAGCGCTTCACGGGACTTCGTGGTGAATCGTTCCATGCGCATGATGGGTGTGTACTCCTCGTGGTGGAGCGTTGACGACGATGTTCGTGCCTGAGCGCGGCGCCCGCATCACGGCGGCGTTCTCGCGTGTTCTCTCGGCCCGGCAGGAACCGTAAGCACCTGCCATAACGGCGTCAATCGGGCTGCTTTGCAAAGGGCTGTTCAACGCACCACAGGGCGAGGTCGTAGAGCGCGGTGCTCACGTATCGGTCGCCGACGAAGCGCGCGACGCGCGTGAGCCCGCGCCCCTCGACGCCGCGCACCTCGCTCGTCACGCAGAGCGAGAGTCGGTTTGTTCGCGCGAGGGCGAGGGCCTCGTCGACGCTGCGCACGTCGACCACGCGGCGCTCCGACGCGCGATAGCGGAGCCACGTGCCCAGCTGGCCCGTCGCCACGAGGGTGCCGCGCGCGTCGCGGCGGTTGATCGCCTCGGCGACGCGCAGCGCGGGCGGCGCCTCGCGCGACTGCACGTGCAACAGCCTCGCGGACTCGCGCGCGGCGGGCGCGAGGGCCACGACAACGAGGGCGAGGGCGAGGGGGCGCGCGCGCATCTCGGCAGACCGCACGCCGCGCGCGAAGAGCAGCGCGAAGCCCGGCGCGAGGGGCAAGAGGTGCCGCGGCTGCCACACGACGTTCTGCCCGAAGAGCGCCCACGCGGCGTAGGCGGCGCACGCGAGCGCGACGGGCGCCCCCGCGCGCGCCCGGCGGAGCCCCGCGAGGCCCCCGAGGAGCAGCGCCCACGCGGCGAGCGTAGAGGCCATGAGCGAGGGCGCGCGGTCGCTCCACCAGCCGCCGAGCACGTGCGCGTGGAGGCCGAAGGCGAAGGCGCCGAGGCGGTCGGCGAGGTGCGGTTGGGTGACGACGCTGCCGCCGAAGCGGGTGAAGTGTCCGTGCGTGTGCTCGGCCACGAGGGCCGCGAAGCGCGATGGCCCGGTGTGCAGCACCACGGGCGCGTAGGCGAGGGCGACGAGGGCCGCGCCGGGGGCCGCGAAGGTGCGCGCCCACCGGAGGAATCCCGCGCGGGCGAGGTCGCGCAGCGCGGCGATGAGCAAGAGCGGGAGCGCCGAGGGGCGGGCGCCCGCGAGGAGGCCCGCGAGCGCGCCGAAGCCCGCGCGACGGCGCGAGGTGTCGCCGCGCGAGAGGGCGAGCGCGCACCACGCGAGGGCGCAGCCGAGCATGTCGGAGAGGGGGCGCGCCGAGTGGATCGTGGCGGTGGTGCCGACGGCGAAGAACGCCGCGCCCGCGGCGGCGGCGAGGTGCGAGCGCGTGGCGCGGTGCGCGAGCGCGTAGGTGAGCGCGCAGGTGGCGCCGAAGGCCGCGGCGCTCACGAGCGACAGGGCGCGCGCGGGCGTGTCGACGAGGGGCAGCGCGGCGCGCCCGAGAACGATGAACACGGGATAGCCCGGCGGGTGCGGGTGCCCCTGCGCGAGGTCGAAGCGGAGGAGGGCGCGGCAGAAGCGCGAGCCGTCGAGGTCTTGCTCGACGGCGGGCAGAAAGGGCAGCCGCGAGGCGAACGCGAGCGCGCCCGCGAGGGC
>CAISKJ010001334.1 GCA_903885885.1 uncultured delta proteobacterium | reverse complement strand
CCGCGAGCGTGTAGTTTCACTTGCGGCGCGACCGCTACGTCGGTTCAGATTCGCCGCGTGACCCTCGACGCGTCTCGTCGCGACGGCCTCATCGCGTCCTTCGGACGCTTGCGGGCGCAGCACTTCGCGGTCTTCACCGCGGTGGGCACCACGGTCATCGTGTCGGCGTTCTCGCTGCACTATCACGGCGAGATTCGCAGCGATTTCCTCATCACGGGCTACGTCACGGCCTCGGCCATGGCGATCCCTGTGGTGGGCGCGCTGCTCGCGCACAAGCGCCGCCTCGAGGGCGAGATCGCCCGGCGCGATGCCAGTTCGCAGCCTCATGGGACCAGCTCGCGATGGTTTTTCGCAGGGTCATGGGACCACCCCGTGACGCTGGGTCAGGGGGCCACCCGCGGGGAGGCATGACCTGACTTTCGCAGGGTCATGGGACCAGCTTCGGGAGGCTTTTCGCAGCCTCAAGGGGCCAGTTCGGCGGACGGAGCGACCGGATGAGTGAGCCTCCTCGACACGATGGCGCGGGTCGTCGTCGCGAGGAGACACATGGCCTACCGGGAGCTGTTCATGATCGAGGTTCGAGAGATTCTCCGACGCCTGCTCGACGAGCAGGGGCTGCGACGCATCGCCCGCGAGACGAGCGTCGACCGCAAGACCGTCACCAGGTACTCGCTCGCCGCCACTGCCGCGGGCCTCACGCGCGGCACCGCGCTCACCGACGAGGTCGTGCACGACATCGCCCGCCGCGTGCAAGCGAGGGCGCCCGCAGACCCCAGCGACGAGTGGCGCGAGGTGGCCGCGCATCGGCCGCGCATCGAGGCATGGCTCGCGCAAAAGCGGCCCCTGCGCCTGAGCAGGATCCACGCGCTGCTCCTGCGCGATCACGCCGTCACCGCGAGCTACGACACGCTCCGCCGCTTCGCGATGCAGGAGCTCGCGTGGCGCAAGCGACGGCCCACGGTGCTCGTCGCCGACGGCAAGCCGGGCGAGGAGGCGCAGATCGACTTCGGTCTGATGGGCACCCTCGTCGACGTCGTCGAGGGCCGTTCGCGGCGCCTCCAGGCGCTCGTGGTGACCCTCGTGGTGAGCCGCTACATGTTCGTGTGGCCGACCTTTCTGCAGACCACCGAGGCCGTCTGCGAGGGCCTCGACGCCGCGTGGCGGTTCTTCGGCGCGATGGCGCGCGTGCTCGTGCCCGACAACATGTCGTCGATCGTGGCCCGCGCCGACCCGCTCGCGCCCACGATCGTGCCCGCGTTCCTCGACTACGCGCAGGCTCGCGAGATCTACGTCGACGCCGCGCGCGTGCGCTCGCCGCAGGACAAGGGCCGCGTCGAGAATCAGATCGCGTACGTGCGCGAGAGCTGCTTCGACGGCGAGACCTTCGCGTCGCTCGCGGACGCGCAGCGCCACGCCGAGCGGTGGTCGCGCGAGGTCGCGGGCGCACGCACGCACGGCACGACGCGGCAGGTGCCGCGCGAGGCGTTCGAGCGCGACGAGCGGCCGCACATGCTCGCCGCGCCGACGGCGCCCTTCGACGTGCCGGTGTGGAGCGAGGCGCGGGTCCATCCCGACCATCACATCCAGGTCGCGCGGGCGCTGTACTCGGTGTCCACGCGCTACGTCGGACAGCGGGTGCGCGTGCGCGCCGATCGCACGACGGTGCGCGTGTTCCTCGCCAGCGAGCTGATCAAGACGCACCCTCGCGTCGCTGCGGGCAAGCGCTCGACGGACCTCGCGGATTACCCCACGGGCCAGGGGGACTACGCGCTGCGCAGCGTCGACGCGCTGCTCGCGCAGGCCCGCAAGCGCGGCGATCACATCGGCCAGTACGCCGCGCGGCTGCTCGGCGGTCCGCTGCCGTGGACGCGCATGCGTCAGGCCTACGCCCTCGTGCGCCTGTGCGACACCTACGGCGACGGGCGCGTCGAGGCGCTGTGCCAGAGCGCGCTGGCCTTCGAGGTGGTGGACGTCACGCGCCTCGGGCGCATGCTCAAAGCAGCCCTGCCGCCGGGCACGCCGGAGGCGCGCGGGGGCAAGGTCGTGCCGCTCACGGCGCCGCGCTTCGCGAGGTCCGCGGAGCACTTTCGTACGCCCGGACTCACGCCCCGCAAGGAGGTGCCGTGATGATCGCGCGCACGCTCTCGCCCGAGCTCGTCGCGGCCCTCAAGCGCCTTCGCCTGGGGCGCGTGCTCGACACGCTCGTCGACCGACTGACGCTCGCCGACAAGCAGGGCATGGCCTTCGAGGACATGCTGCTGATGGTGCTCAGCGACGAGGTCTCGCGCCGCGATTCGAGCGCCGCGGACCTGCGCGCCCGCGAGGCCGGCCTCGACCCCGCGATGAGGCTCGAGGCGTGGGACAAGAGCAGCCGCGTGTCCTTCGACGCGCGCGTGCTCAACGAGCTCGCGAGCCTGCGCTTCCTCGAGGCGCACCAGCACGTCGTGGTGCTCGGGCCCGTGGGCGTGGGAAAGACCTTCCTGGCGCAGGCGCTGGGGCACATCGCGTGTCGCTACGGGTATCGCGTGCGCTTCGTCCGCGCCGACGCGATGCTGCGTCGCCTCCGCCAGAGCCGTCTGGACAACTCGCGCGACGCGGAGATGTCGTCGCTCACGACGGTGGACCTGCTCATCGTCGACGACTTCGCGCTGGAGCCCATGTCGAAGGAGGAGAGCAAGGACGTCTATCAGCTCTTCCTGGAGCGCACGGGGCGAGGCTCGATGATCCTCACGTCGAACCGCGACACGGCCGAATGGCTCGCGATGTTCGACGACGTGCTGCTGGCGCAGAGCGCGGTCGATCGCTTCAAGAACACCGCGTACGACTTCGTGATCGACGGCGAGTCATACCGTCCGCGACAGAAGCCCGCGCTCTCGGAGACGAGTACGTCGTCGGCGGTGCCGACTCCGAAGCCGCGCACGCACCCCCGCGCTCGACGCGGCTGACCCCGTCACACCCGCGCCGGCTCGGAGCGCCTCTGCGCGGCGCGGTGGTCCCTTGATCCTGCAAAAGCACGTCGTCGGTCCGCAGTGCGAACCGCCTCCGAAGACCTCGACGCCAGGGGGCGTCTCGGAGTACTGAACGCGTGGCCGATTCGTTCGCCCCTCACTGGTCCCTTCACCCTGCACAACGGGTGGTCCCATGAGGCTGCAAACTGGCAGCTCGCATGAATATTTTCCCACCCTTGCAGCGCGCGTACGCTTGGGGCCATGGCGACCGACGCACTCGTCTCGCTCACGCACGCGCAGTGGGAGCGTTTGCAGGAGCTGCTGCACGCGGCTG
>CAISKJ010001333.1 GCA_903885885.1 uncultured delta proteobacterium | reverse complement strand
CTGGCCGTCCCCGACGGCGGCGCGCGCGCCGAGCCCGTGTCGCTCGACACCGCGGCGCGCGAGGCCATCGCGGCGCTCGCCCCCGCGCAGCGCGCCCGCGTGACGCTCGCCACCGACGCCGAGGGGCTCACGCGCGGCGACGAGGCCCTCGTCGCGATGGCCGTCGAGAACGCCGTCGACAACGCGCTGAAGTTCAGCGAAGGCCCCGTGCGGGTGGCGGTCTGCGAAGAGCCCGAGAGCGTCTCCATCGAGGTGAGCGACGAGGGCCCGGGTGTGCCCGAGGTCGACCGCGAGCGGGTGTTCGAGCCCTTTCATCGGCTCCCCGGTGCGCGCGCCTCGACGGAGGGCATGGGCCTCGGCCTCGCGCTCATCGCGCACGTGGCGCGGCTCTACGGCGGGAGCGCGCGCTTCGCGCCGGTGGCCCGCGGGGCGTTGCTGCGCATCACGCTCCCGCGCCTCGTCGAGGGGCGCGACGAGCGCGGTTGAGCAGCGCGCGACCGCGTCACCACGAGAGCGCCTCGGGAGGCGCCAGCGCGAAGCGGAGCGTGAGCTCGGCGATGCGCGCGTGCTGGCGCTTCATCTCCTCCCACACGGCGCGGTGGGTCGTGTGCTCGATGGCGCGTCGAAGGTGCGTGATCGAAGCCCCGCGGCCCATGCGGGCGGGCAGCGCGTCGAGCACCGCGCAGAGCCCGTCGTAGGCTGTGCGCCGCGCCTCGACGACGGAGGGCCGATCGTTGAGATGGAGCGTCGCGATGGTGTATCGCGCCCGCTCCCGAGCGCGGGTTCCGGCTGGTGGCAACGGTGTGAAGTAGAAGGTATCGACGAGGTCGAGTCGGAGGTACGTGAGCGGGTCGTCGCGCCGCGGATCGAGCAGCACCGGATCGCCCGCGATCGGCGGTACGACGGCCGCGTTGCGCGGGCGAGACACGGTGGTGGGCGAGGTCGCGCCCGGGGTAAAGACCGCGAAGGCGTTGCCCTTGGGGCCGTTGCAGGGGCCGCACGCGAAGAGGTAGTTCTCCCAGTCGAAGACGCGCTCGGGGTAGAGGTCCTTCGGCCAGATGTGTTCGATCTCGTCGGCGGCCGAGTCTTCGCAGTAGGCGCAGCGACGATGTCCCCAGCACATCGCGTCGAGCGCGTCCTTCACCGCACCGAAGGGGTGTTCGCTCTTCTTGACGTTGCCCCAGCGCCGCTTCGCCGCGTCAACACGCGCAGCATAGTCTGCCTCGCCATCGACCGACGCCTGCAGCGCGCCGAGCGAGGCGAGCGCGTCGTGAGCCAGCGTGACGCCCGCGCGCACCTTCAACATCGCGGGGCCTCCCTCAACGGCTCCTGCTGAGCGTCGCGCTGCGTGACGGGAGCGTCGCCCGCAGCGTATCGCGCGTACGCGCTTCGTCGTCGGTGAGGCCTTCGTCGAGCTCCTTCGCGTTGAGCTCCGCGAGCTGCGCGAGCAGGGCGGCGCCCTCGTCCGACTGATCGACGCCGACACCGAACACGCCGGTGCCATAGGCGTCGAGGAGGTTGCCGAGCACGAGGCGGCGCTTCTCGGTCTCTGAAAGAAAGCGCCCTTCGCCCTCGTCGCCCGGCGAGGGGAGCACGAAGATCGTCCCGCGCCCCGCGCTGCGACACACGAGCGGGCTGTGCGTCGTGACGATGAACTGCATGTGTGGGAAGGCCTGCGTGAGCTTCGCGCCGATGCTCCGCTGCCAGGTCGGGTGAAGGTGCGCGTCGACCTCGTCGATGAACACCACACCCGACGCGAGCACGCGCGACGGCGCGTCGGGGTCGAACACGCGCTCCTTCGGAAACGCGATCATCACGTGCCGCAGGAGTTCGAGCAGCAGCGAGAGGAACGAGCGAAACCCGTCGGCGAGCTGCTCGACCGGAACGACGAAGCCGTTGGCGTCGCGGAAGGTGATCTTGCGCGGAGGCTCGGCGTCGACGAGCGTGACGCCGCGCGGCAGAAACTCCCCCGCGTTGACGAAGCGCTTCACGCGCTCGAAGCGATCGTCGGCGGGATCGCGCAGCGACGCGAAGCGCAGGTCGGCGATCCACTGGAGTGTGTCCGAGAGCACGAAGCGCTCGTCGAAGAGCGAGAGCACGCGGGCGAGGCGAGGGCGCTTCTGCGACAGCTGATCGCTGTCGGGATCGCCCCCCGTGAAGCGACGAAAGGGGCCGAAGCCCGCGGCGAAGCCGTACGACAGCACCTCGGTCCAGTCGCCGTTACGCTGGGGGTCCGTCGCCGTGCTCATGGAGTCGGTGACGAGGCCGTCCTTGGCCCGCGAGAACACCGAGGTCATGCGAACATCATCGACTTCGTCCATGTGCTCATCGGCCCTGTTGCTGGCCACGATGTGAAGCGAGACGACACCCGTCTGCGCACGCTGCCGAAGCCAGTCTTCGCCGAGAACCCTCAAGGCCTGCGCCTCTGAATTGGTGAGGAGCCGGAGCGCCGCGGCGCGCAGAAAAGTACTCTTGCCCGATCCGTTCTCGCCGAGCACCACGTGCCAGCCGGGCGCCTGCTCTTCGGCGATCGACCACACGAGCGAACGGATCGCGCGCAG